>NZ_JBHRXE010000012.1:140069-144903 GCF_042648325.1 Paracoccus simplex
CGTTGATGAGTCTGGATCTGGATTCGTTCAAGCGCATCAACGACACCTTTGGTCATATCGCCGGCGATTCGGTTCTGGTGGCCGCGGCGAATGCCCTGCGATCCCAGATCAGGGACGAGGACAAGATGTGCCGGGTCGGAGGCGACGAGTTCCTTATCGTCATCAGAAACTGCGCGGACAGGTCGACCCTGCTGAAAATGGCCAAGAGAATCCTGTCGGCAATCGATGAAATCCGGCCGCCCGGCTTTCCCGCGAACCTGTCCGCAAGCCTGGGCATTTCCACGTCCGAACAGTGCAGAACCGTTCATGACCTGCTATCGGGAGCGGATGTTGCTCTTTATCGTTCAAAGCGGGCGGGCGGCGGCAGGGCCACCATTTTCGACGCTTCATGACAGAGCGGCATTCTGACGCGCATGCGCGCGATCCGGCCGGGAATGTCGCCGGCGACGTGACCGGCCCCCGGCCCTCCTCTCAATCGCCGTCGTTCGGGACCTCGTCGTCATCGCCGAAACGGGCGTCGTCGTCATATTCGTCCTCGCCCTCGCCGACATATTTCGAGGACAGGGTGATCGAGTGATTGTCGTGGATCGGGTCCATGACGATGTCCGAGGGGATCTCGCCCGCCAGCCATTCGCGGATCTCGTCCTTGGTCTCGTCGATCTCCTGCCCGGTGACTTCGGCGATATAGGCGATGAAGGCGCGCTGGTCGCCGTCGATCTCGTCCAGCTCGTTTTCATCGGCCGCAGGCCATTTCTCGACGATGGCCTCGAAGAAGGCGGGCCAATTGTCGCGGACGTGCACCCATTTCATCAGTAGCCTCCTCCGCCAATGCCGCCCTGCACCATGCGCGATGCACCGGTGATATCCTCGCCCACGCCGGCCACGGTATTGCACGCGGCAAGCGCCAGGACGGTCAGGACGGCTGCGATCCGACTGAATTTCATTCTCTTTCCTCCTGCCACCAGGTTTCTGGCATGAAGCCGGGCCAGTCACCGTAAAGCGGCGTGTTTTCAGGATAATCCAGGTCGGCGCGATGGGCCAAGCGGGAAATCCGTGAATAGCTGACCGGGATGACATAGCGTCCGGCGGTTAAGATCCGGTCAAGCGCCCTGACCGCGGCGACATAATCCTCATGCGTGCGGGCCCGGCCCATCTCGGCGATCATCGCCTCGGCGGCGGGGCTGTCCATGCCCATCCAGTTCTTGCTGCCCGGCTCGGCCACGCCCTCGCGGCCCCAGTAGAGCCGCTGCTCGTTCCCGGGCGAGAGCGACAGGCCGCGCTCATACCAGGTCATGTCGAACTGGTAGTTGTTGGTGCGTTCCACATATTGCGCCGCATCAAGCAGCGTCACCTTGGGGCGGATGCCCAGATTGCGCAGCGATTGCACGAAGATATCGACGATCTGCCGGGTCTCGGCGCTGGTGCGCATGGCGCTGCCGGACTGATTCAGCAGGATCTCGAAGCTGAAGGGGCGGCCCTGGGCGTCGCGCAGTTCGCCCTTCTGCACGGTCCAGCCCGCCTGGCCGAGCAGGTCCAGCGCGGCGCGGATGCCCTTGCGGTCGATGGCCCGCTCGCCGCCCTCGGGCAGGGCATAACCCTCGATGGTGCCGGGCGGCAGCCGGTCCGCGAAGGGGGCGAGCAGTTCCGCCTCGCGCCCCGTGGCGGGGCCGGGCTGCATCGCCAGTTCGGAATTGGCGAAATAGCTGGTGATGCGCGGATCCTTGCCGCCGGTCAGCGTCATGTTGATGAAGCGCTGGTTGAAGGCTTCGATCATCGCCTGCCGCACCCGCCAGTCGGCGAAGCGCGGGTTGCGGGTGTTCATCACCAGCCCCATGATTCCCGAAGGGCGGCCATGCGGGATCTCGGCCTTGACCACCTTGCCCTCGCGGATGGCGGGAAAGTCGAAGTTGCGCTCCCACCGTGCTGCGACCAGCTCGCGCCAGACGTCGATCTCGCCGGCCTTGAAGGCCTCGAACATGGCCGAGGCATCGCCGAAATAATCGTAGCGGATCACGTCGAAATTGTGCAGGCCTTGGCTGACCGCCAGGTCGCGGCCCCAATAGTCGGGATTGCGGCGGAAGGTGATGGCGCGGCCGGGATCGACCTTGTCGATGACATAGGGCCCCGAGCCGATCGGGACCATCAGGCTGGACTGGCTGAAATCGCGCCCCTGCCATTGCGCCTTCTTCAGGATCGGCCGCATGCCCATCAGCATGGCCAGCTCGCGATCCGGGGTGTTGAAGGTGAAGCGGACCGAGCGCGGGCCGGTCTGCTCCATCGTCTCGACCTTGGACCAGACGGCGGTGTAGCGCGGATGCCCCTTGGTCCCGAGCACCTCATAGGACCACATCACGTCCTCGATGGTTACCGGCGAGCCGTCCGAAAATCGGGCCTCGGGGCGCAGGGTGAACTCGACCCAGCCGCGCTCGGCATCGGTCTCGACGCTTTCGGCCAGCAGGCCGTAAAGCGTGAAGGGTTCGTCGATCGAGCGCATCATCAGCGACTCGGTCAGCAGACCCGGCTGGGTGAAGATCGGCCAGACCGGGTTGCCCATCAGGATCCAGGGGTTGAGCGAATCGAAGCTGCCGGTCTCGGCCAGCCGAATCGTGCCGCCCTTGGGGGCCTGGGGATTGGTATAGGGCAGATGGCTGAAGCCGGGCGGCAGCGCAGGTTCTCCATACATTGCAATGGCATGCATGGGTTCGGCAAGGCTTGCCAGCGGCATGGATGCAACACACGCGCACAGCGCGATTCGCCGCCAGATCGCGGATTCGTTAGCAAATTTGAAGAATCGCATGCTCGATTGCCCTGATTTCCGGGTCGTTGGTTCTGCCCGCGCCCAGATTAACCATCCGTTCACCGCGAGGCAAACTTACGCCTTGGACTCATGGGGGGAAAAGCGTATAGATAAGGCACTGCTCGATAGGTTTCTTGCCTGTATGAAACCTGCCTCATGACTTGCGCCCGCCTTGTGCGGGCGCTTTTTTCTTGGGGTTTTCCGCTTTCCGCCGACTGCGGCGTCCTTGCGTCTGCCCCGGGAATCGATCACGCAAAAATGTGAACGGAACGTATCACTTCCGCCGATCCCGGCCACCTCGCACGTCCCGGCGGCCGGCTTGTGCAGGCCCGGCTTTTTCCCCATGCTGCGACTGCAACAGCAACGCGGGCGTGGAGACGGCGATGTTCGAGAAATTCCTCAGCGGCAAGACGGCGGTGGTGACCGGCTCCAATTCGGGGATCGGGCTTGGCATCGCCCATGAGCTGGCGCGGGCGGGCGCGGATATCGTGCTGAACAGCTTCACCGATGCGGCCGAGGATCACGCGCTGGCCGACAGCCTGGCCGCCGCGCATGGCGTCGCCGTGCGCTATATCCAGGCCGACATGTCCAAGGGCGCCGATTGCCGCGCCCTGATCGAGAAGGCCGGCGTCTGCGACATCCTGGTGAACAATGCCGGTATCCAGCATGTCGCGCCGATCCCGGATTTCCCGGCCGAGAAATGGGACGCGATCATCGCCATCAACCTGAGTTCGGCCTTTCACACCACGGCGGCGGCGCTGCCGATCATGCGCCAGGCCGGCTGGGGCAGGGTGATCAACATCGCCTCGGCGCATGGGCTGACGGCCAGCGAATACAAATCGGCCTATGTCGCGGCCAAGCACGGCATCGTCGGCCTGACCAAGGTGACGGCGCTGGAGACCGCGAAGGAGCCGATCACCTGCAACGCCATCTGCCCCGGTTACGTGCTGACCCCGATCGTGGAGAAGCAGATCCCCGACCAGATGAAGACCCATAACATGAGCCGCGACGAGGTGATCGCCAAGGTCATGCTCCAGCGCCAGCCCTCCGGGCAGTTCGCCACGGTCGAGCAGATGGGCGGCACGGCGGTCTTTCTGTGCTCGCCGGCGGCGGAGCAGATCACCGGGACGACCATCTCGGTGGATGGGGGCTGGACGGCGTTGTAAGGGGCGCGCGGGATCTGCCGAGGCGCGAGGCTGGCGGATGTGCGCCAGCCAGCAGCGGATCTCGCTTGCAGGACTGCCCCGGAGGACAAGGATCAAGCCGCATTTCCGTATACATGCCTGACCCATTCATCGCCATCTGGCCATGAGATGATCAATAGCCAATGAGGCATGGGTTGAATTGCCAAGCCAGCAAGATGCGCTTTTGCGGCAGGACACTTTCCGCGCGGCTGTGCCGAGAGGGGGTGCGGACGGTGGGAGCCCTTAAGGCGGGGCTGGGGTGTCGCGACCTGTCGTCTCGAAGCAGCTGGGCGTGCTGAAGCAGGCCGGGTTGGTGCTGAAGCAGGCATGATGGCCGCCACACCCATTACAGCGCCGAGCAAAGGAAACGGGTCGCTTTTGGGAAAGCCGTTTCGACGGTCTTGAACACCCATTGAACAAGATGGATCAATGAGTTGGAGCACGATCATTAGACAGTTTCAACGCTTGTTGACGCAGTCGCACCGCATCACCCATGGCCCGCTAAGACAGATTTCTGCGCCGCAGCCGGATTTCGTTTCACTGTGCAGATCAATCCGCAACCGGACCGAACTTTCATTTTGACTGCGAGGTCATCGCCGTCGAACCGGGCAAGATGCTCGCATATGTCTGGAACGCAGATGACGATGAGGCGGGCAAAAGACCAAGGGGCACCGTGACCTGGCGGCTTGCCGCCTGCAACAACGGCTATCTGCATGGGGCTTGGATCGACGCGGATCAGGACGCCGACGAGATCAGGGACGAGATTGCGGCCAGCCATGATTTCGAGCCTGAGGGCAGATTTGCAGGTAAAGTGTCAATCGGCGTTGAAGAGTGCCCCCTTATCGGCGTCCAA
>NZ_JBHRXE010000013.1:0-123175 GCF_042648325.1 Paracoccus simplex
GCTCGATACCGTGCAGTTGCAAAACCTTAACAAAGGCTTCCTCGGTGGTCATTCTCATGGCTGTTTCCTCGTCCTTCAGGCAGCTTTGTCGATACCGGCGCGGGGTCCCGGGCCGGCTTCGGCGCGACGGTCCTCAAGGACCATGCGCGCCAGCTTGGCGCCGATCATCATCGCGGGCGCATTGGTGTTGCCCGAGACGATCTCGGGCATGATCGAGCAATCGGCCACTCGCAGGCCGCGGATGCCGCGCACCCGCAGCCGCGGGTCCACCACGGCGCGCTCGTCCGCGCCCATGCGGCAGGTGCCGGTCGGGTGGTAGATCGTGGTCGAGTTCATCCGCGCCCAGGCCAGCACCTCGTCATGGCCCTGCACATCGGCGGTCGGGCGGAACTCCTCGGAGATGGCGGATTTTAGCGGTTCGGTGCGCGCCAGCCGGCGGGCGATCTCGACGCCGGCGACCAGCGTGTCGCGGTCGGTCTGGGTGGCAAGGTAGTTCGGCTCGATCAGCGGCGCGACCCGCGGATCGGCCGAGCGCAGCGTGATGGTGCCGCGGCTTTCCGGCCGCAACTGGCAGACCGATTGCGTGAAGGCCGAGAAGGGATGCACCCCCTCGCCGGGGCTGTCGGCGGACCAGGGCTGGATGTGGAACTGGATGTCGGGCGTCGCCAGCCCCGGCCGGCTGCGCAGGAAGCCGAAGACCAGGCTGGCCGCCATGGTCATCGGCCCGGTGCGGAACAGCGCGTATTCCAACCCGATCCGCGCCTTGTTCATCAGGCTGCGCACCTCGTCGTTCAGCGTCGCCTCGCGGCATTTGAACACCAGCCGGGCCTGCAGATGGTCTTGCAGGTTGCGGCCGACCTCGGGCGCGTCATGGGCGACCGCGATGCCGTGGCCACGCAGGTGCCCGGCGTCGCCCACGCCCGAAAGCATCAGGATCTGCGGCGAGCCGATGGCGCCGGCGCAAAGGATCACCTCGCGCGCGGCGCGGATCACCTGCCGGCTGCCGTCGGGGCGCCGGATCTCGACCCCGGTGGCGCGGCCGTCCTCGATCACCACGCGGTGCACCTGGGCGTTGGTGACCACCTGCAGGTTCTGCCGGTGGCGGATCGGCTTCAGGAAGGCCACCGCCGCGGAACAGCGCCGGCCCTTGTTCACCGTCAGCTGGAAATGGCCGACGCCGTCCTGCACCGGGCCGTTGTAATCGGGATTGTAGGGGATGCCGTTGGCCTTGGCGGCCTCGATCCACAATTCGCAGATCCGGCGGCGCAGGCGCGGGTCCGAGACCTGCAGGGGGCCATGCGTGCCGCGCCCCTCGCCCTCGCCGCGCTGGAAGGTCTCGAGTTCCTCGAAGATCGGCCCGACCTCGCGCCAGGACCAGCCCTCGTTGCCCATCTGTGTCCAGCGGTCGTAATCCTCGCGCTGGCCGCGCACGTAGAGCAGTCCGTTCAGCGACGAGGAACCGCCCAGCACCTTGCCGCGCGGCCAGTGCAGCGCGCGGCCGTTCAGGCCGGGATCAGGCTCGGTCTCGTAGCACCAGTCGAAGTCCGGATTGTGCATGGTGCGGAAATAACCGACCGGGATATGGATCCAGGGGCTCGAGTCGCGGTTGCCGGCTTCCAGCAGGGTGACGCGGATCGCGGGATCGGCGGAAAGCCGGTTCGCGACCACGCAGCCGGCCGATCCGGCGCCGACGATGACGTAATCCGCCAGGTCTGATGCTTGGCTCATGTTGGCATCCTTTGCGGGCTTGTGCCCATGGTTCGGAAAGGGTGGGCCGGGCGGGGCTGCCGCCCGGCAAGGCTCAGCGACGCTCGCGGCGGCCGATCAGCACGGCGCAGACGAACGAGATCAGCGCGGCGAAGACCACATAGGCGCAAAGCCAGAACGGGTCGTTGTCGTTCGCGGCCATCAGCGCCGTCGCGATCATCGGCGTGATCCCCGAGGCGAAGATGCCCGAGAACTGATAGACGAAGGACACGCCGGTATAGCGCACGCTGGGGTCGAAAAGGTCGGCGAACAGCGCCGCCTCGGGGCCGTAGCACATCGGGTAGACGATGCCGAAAGGCAGCGCGATGCCCAGGATCACCAGCAGCGGATCGCCGGTGGACATCAGCGCGAAGGCAGGGAACACGCTCAGCGCCAGCAGCAGCGAGCCGATGGCATAGGTGCGCGGCCGCCCCACCCGGTCCGACAGCCGGCCGAAGAACGGGATGCAGACCACCATGACGACGGCCGCGCCGCAGACCGTCCACAGCGCGAAGGTCCGCTCCAGCCCGACGTATTTCGTCAGGTAGAGGATCGAGAACACCGCGAAGACGTTGAAGAACACGCCGTCGATATAGCGCGCGCCCATGCCCAGCATGACATTGCCCGGATAGCGCTTGAGCATGTCGACGAAGGGCAGGCCCTGGTCGCGGGCCCGCGATTCCTCTTTGGCCTTCTTGAACTCCGGGCTTTCGCCGATGTTGCTGCGGATCCAGGTGCCCAGCACGACCAGGATGATCGAGGCGACGAAGGCCGCGCGCCAGCCCCAGGCCATGAACGCCTCGTCCGGCATCATGGTCAGCAGCGCCATTACGCCCGAGGCCATGAACAGCCCCAGCGACAGGCCGATCTGCGGGATCGAGGCGTAGAAGCCGCGCTTGTTCTCGGGCGCGAATTCATAGGCCATCAGCACGGCCCCGCCCCATTCGCCGCCGATGCCGATGCCCTGCGCCACCCGCAGCACCAAAAGCAGGATCGGCGCCAGGATGCCGATCTGGTCATAGGTCGGCAAAAGGCCGATCAGCACGGTTGCGCCGCCCATCAGCAGCAGGGTGATGACCAGCATGGTCTTGCGGCCGATGCGGTCGCCGAAATGGCCGAAGATCAGACCGCCGAGCGGCCGGGCGACGAAACCGACGGCGAAGGTCGCATAGGCGAGCAGCACCGAGATCGTCGGGTCGTCCGCCGGAAAATACAGCTTGTTGAAGACGATACCGGCGACGACGCCGTAAAGAAAGAAATCGTACCATTCGATGGTCGATCCCACGAGGCTTGCGAAGACGACCTTTTTGACATCGTGCTCCCGGTCGCCAAATGCGTTGGCGCCAGCGGTTATGACCGCCATGACATCCTCCCTGATGCTGCGACGTTGTTCGATTGTTCAGCTGTTCCCCGGCAAATCCTCCTTTTGCCGGCGAGCCGACGTTGCCTCAGGCGGCCGAGTCATGTCAAAGCATTTTTGGTAGTTGCACTCTCATTTTTATAAAAGCATGTTTTGCTCCTGGTGGTTGGAGCGGCACCGGCAACCATGTAGAGTTGGGCCGAGAAACGACGGAAACAGCCGATCATGACGAGTATTCAGGACAAGTCTTCCTTGCCGCCGAGCTTTCGGAATCTGCAGATTCTCGAGGTTCTTGCCAGCGAGGGCCGGCCCCTGACCGCGACCGAGATCAACGCCTCGCTGAACCTGCCGGTGCCGACCATCCACCGGCTGGTCGGCAATCTCGAGGCCGAGGGCTTCCTGACCCGCGACATCGACGGGCGCAGCTATCAGCCGGGACCGAAGCTGCGGCAGATGATGCAGGGCATCGTCCGTTTCTGGCACCAGAACCTGCCGCAGCGCGACGTGTTGATTCGGCTGAACCAGCACCTGGGCGAGACCTGCAACCTGTCGATCCCCGACGGCGATGCGATGCTCTACATCGACCGGGTCGAGACGCATTGGCCGCTGCGCATCCAGCTTCACGTCGGCTCGCGCGTGCCGCTGCACGCCACGGCGGCGGGCAAGCTGTGCCTGTCGCAGATCAACGACGGCAAGCTGGAACGCTATCTGAAACGCGCCGAGCTGCGGGCCTATACGGCGCAGACGCTCACCGATCCCGAACGGTTGCGCGAGGCGCTGCGCCAGATCCGCGAGCAGGGCTATTCCTCCGATTCCGAGGAATTCGTGCCCGGCATGATCGCCCTGGCCGTGCCGGTCCTGGATCGTTCGGGGCAACTGGTCGCCACGGTGTCCTTCCACGCCCCGGTGCAGCGGCTGACCCTGGCCGAGGGGTTGAAGCACCTGCCCGACCTGCGCGCGGCGGCCGAGGAGCTGACAGAGCTGATGTGACCCGGCCCCGCCTCTGGCGCGTCAGCGCCGGATCATTTCGGCGGCGATGCCGGTGCTGGTGCGCATGATCAGTTCCAGTTCGACGCGGCTGCGGATCATGAAATCGGCATCCGGCTGCCCGATCGCCGCAACGATGGCCTGCCCGGCCGAGATGCCGATCTGCCGGGCCGGGATCCGCACCGTGGTCAGCGCCGGCTCCATCTGCGCCGAGCCGGCGAAATCGCCGATGCCGATCACCGACAGGCTGGCGGGAATCGCGATCCCCAGCCGCGCCGCGGCATAGATCGCCCCCTGCGCGATCACGTCATTGGCGCAAAGCAGGGCGCTCGGCCGGTCCTCGCCGGCCAGCAGCTCCAGGCAGGCGGCCTTGGCCTGGGCGATGCTGTAGGGCACCTCGACCTGCCAGCGGTCCTGCAAGGCGATCCCGGCGGCGCGGAACACCGCCGTCGCCGCCGCCTTGCGGTCCCGCGCCCGGTCATTGTCGAAGGTGGCGGGAAAGACCATGCCGATGCGGCGATGCCCCAGGGCCACCAGATGCTCGGCTGCCAGCCGCCCCGCCTCGCGGTTGTCGACGCCGATGCAGGGCAGTGTCGAATCCGCCAGGTAGTTCCACAGCGCCAGCAGCGGCACGCGCTGTTCCGCGATCAGCCGGAAGGTGCCGGCGCTGTGGTCCAGCCCGACCACCGCCAGCGCATCGACGCGATGCTCCAAGAGCTTGCGGACCAGCCGGTATTCGCCGTCCAGGTCGTAGCCATGCGAGGCCAGCAGCAGGGTGAAGCCCTGCGCGCTGACCG
This sequence comes from Paracoccus simplex, assembly GCF_042648325.1. Taxonomy (NCBI): domain Bacteria; kingdom Pseudomonadati; phylum Pseudomonadota; class Alphaproteobacteria; order Rhodobacterales; family Paracoccaceae; genus Paracoccus; species Paracoccus simplex. Next base: position 4,891 of record NZ_JBHRXE010000013.1, read on the forward strand.
TGTCGTTGAAGGCCTGCACCACCTCGGCGAAGATGGTGTTGGCGACGGTCGGCACTACCAGCCCGATGGTGGCGCTGCGCTTGCCGTGCATGGCCTGCGCGGCGCGGTTGCGGATATAGCCGGATTTCTCGACCGCCAGTTCGACCTTCTTGCGGGTCGCCGGATGCACCAGGTCGGGGTGATTCATCACCCGCGACACCGTGGCCGGTGAAACGCCTGCAAGCTTGGCAACGAAAACAATATCGGGCTTAATCATCGGACTTTCCAGATATAATCTGATCAATCATGAGAGTTCATGAAAACATTTGCAAGACTGTTTTCATCGCCTAAGGTCGAAGATCACGGCAAGAGGAGGCCGTGCCAGACCAACATTGCAGACATGGTGAGACCCGGCTTCCCGGGCCGCTGATCCATTCACCTTCCCGGCGGCAGCCTGCCGGGAACCGGAGCAAGTACAGGTATGAACATCTCGAATGACATTCTCTCGGTCGACGCGGCGATGGCGCGGGCGCGCGGCGCGCAGGCCGGATACGAGGCGGGGGGCAGCCAGCGCCGCTATGACCGCGCAGCCCTGGCCACCGGCTGGGCCATCATGCAGCCCGAGCGCAACCGGCAACTGGCCGAGCTGGCGGTCCGCAGCACCGGGCTTGGCAATGTCGCCGACAAGATCGTCAAGAACCACCGCAAGACCCTGGGCCTTTTGCGCGACATCCGCGGTGTGGCCACCCATGGCATCCTGTCCGACGACCCCGAGACCGGCATCACCGAGATCGCCCGGCCCATCGGCGTGATCGGCGCGGTGGTGCCCTCGACCAACCCGGCGGCGACGCCGGCGAACAACATCATCAACGCGCTGAAATGCGGCAATGCCATCCTGCTGTCGCCCTCGCCCAAGGGCGTGGCCTGTTGCGAGATGCTGCTGGGCTTCATCCACGCCGAATTCGACCGCATCGGCGAGGATCGCGACCTGGTGCAGATGCTGCCCGGTCAGGGCAGCAAGGCCAAGACCCAGCGCCTGTTGGAGACCGCCGACCTGGTGGTGGTGACCGGCAGCCAGGACAATGTGCGCCGCGCCTATGAAAGCGGCACCCCCGCCATCGGCGTCGGCGCCGGCAATGTCGCGGTGATCGTGGACGAGACCGCCGACCTGGCGGCGGCGGCCGGCAAGATCGCCGCCTCGAAGACCTTCGACAACGCCACCTCATGCTCGTCGGAAAACGCGCTGATCGTGGTCGATGCGGTCTACGACGCCTTCCTGGCCGCGCTGGCGGCCGAGGGCGGCGTGGTGCTGCCGCCGTCCGAGGCGCCGGGGATCGTCGCCCGGCTCTGGCAGGACGGGCACATGAACCGAGAGATCATCGCCCAGGATGCCGAGGTGATGATCGACAAGCTGGGGCTGGCCGACAAGGTGCCGCCCGGCACCCGGCTGATCGCGGTCGAGACCGAGGGCATCGGCCCCGACCATCCGCTGTCGGGCGAAAAGCTCAGCCGCATCGCCGCGCTCTACCGCGCCCGCGATTTCGGCCATGCGGCGGAACTGGCGCGGCGCATCCTGCTGCATCAGGGCGCGGGCCATTCGGTCGGGCTGCATTCGCGGGACGCGGATCGCCCGCTGACGCTGGGTCGCGCATTGCCGGTCTGCCGGGTCATCGTCAACCAGGCGCATTGCTTCGCCACCGGCGGCGCCTTCGACAACGGGCTGCCCTTCTCGCTGTCGATGGGCTGCGGCAGCTGGGGCGGCAATTCCATCGACGCCAACCTGAACTGGCGGCATTTCACGCAGCGCACCCGCGTCGTGCGCCCGATCCCGCCGCGCGAGCCGGCGCTGGACGCGGTCTTCGGCGACTACTGGCAGGAGGTCGGGCAATGAGGCTGGACCCGCACCACCCGCCGCAAGGCACCGTCCGCGACTGGCTCGACATCCGCGCCGCCGAGCGGGGCGACGCCACCAGCCACATCTTCCCCGCCGACGGCGGGCGGCTTACCTGGCGCGAGCTGCGCGACGAGGCCGCCCGCATCGCCGGGCACCTGGCCGGGCTGGGCCTGTCGCGCGGCGACAGCGTGGCGCTGATGATGCCCAACGGCCGCAATGCGGTGCTGGGCCTGTTCGGCACGCTTTACGGCGGCTTTCGCGCCACGATGATCAACCTGGTCGCCGGGGCCGAGGCCGTCGGCTATGCGCTGTCGCATTCCGGCGCCCGGGCGCTGCTGCTGGATCCCGGCCAGCGCGGTCTGCTCGACAGCGCGCTGGCCGCCCATCCCGCCGAACCCATGGTCATCGAAGCCGGGGACGGCTTTGGCTGGCCCGCCGGCTGCGAACCGGCGGTGCCGCATCCGCATGGCGCCGGGCACGACGCGCTGCTGATGTATACCTCGGGCACCACCGGCCGGCCCAAGGGCGTGCTGCACAGCCATGCCAGCCTGCTGGCCGGCGGCTGGACCACCGCGCTGGCGCATGAGCTCTGCCCCGAGGACCGGGCGATCTGCGTGCTGCCGATCTATCACATCAACGGGCTTTGCGTGACCATCCTGGCGCCGCTGCTGTCGGGCGGCTCGGTGGTGGTTTGCGAGCGCTTCTCGGCCAGCCAGTTCTGGAGCAGTTGCGAGCGGCACGGGGCAAGCTGGTTCTCGGTCGTGCCGACGATCATCTCGCATTTGCTGCATGGCGAGGGCGAGCCGTCGCCCGAGGCCCGGGCGCGGCTGCGCTTTGGCCGCTCGGCCTCGGCGGCGCTGGCGCCCGAGGTGCAGACGGGCTTCGAGCGCCGCTTCGGCATTCCCATCGTCGAGACCATGGGCCTGACCGAGACGGCGGCGCAGATCCTGTCGAACCCGCTGCCGCCGGGTCCGCGCAAGATCGGCTCGCCCGGCCGGGCGGTGGGCAACCAGGTGGCGATCCTGTCGCCCGAGCTGCGCCCGCTGCCGCCCGGAGCCGAGGGCGAGATCGCCGTGTACGGCGCCAATGTCATGCGCGGCTATCTGGGCGACCCGGCCGCGACTGCCGCGGCGCTGACCGCGGACGGCTGGCTGCGCACCGGCGACCTGGGCCGCATGGACGACGAGGGTTATGTCTTCGTCACCGGCCGCCTGAAGGAGCTGATCATCAAGGGCGGCGAGAACATCGCCCCGCGCGAGATCGACGAGGCGCTTTACACCCATCCCGACGTGATCGAGGCCGCGGCCTTCGCCCGCAAATGCGCCCGCTACGGCGAGCGGGTCGAGGCGGCCGTCACCCTGCGCCCCGGCTCGGCGCTGCAGCCGCCCGAGCTGATCTCGATCTGCGAGGAGCGGCTGGGGAAGTTCAAGTCGCCCGAAGTGATTCACCTGATGGCCGAGCTGCCCAAGGGCCCCTCGGGCAAGATCCAGCGCCTGAAGCTGGCGCAACTGACGCAATAGCGCCCAAGCGGCAGGAAGGAGGCCCCATTTCCCAAGAACCCGGCCCGGCGTCAAAAGCCCGAAGACCCGTCGGAGGAGGGCGGGGCTTCAACAGGGGACCGCGCCACGGGCCGCAAACGGACGTGCCAACACATCCAGCATAATCCAGGGAGGAGACATGCTAAGGCTTACCCGATTCAGGACGACGGACCGCGTTCTGTTCGTCATCTGCCTGATGTATCTGGTCACCTATATCGACCGGGTGAACATCAGCACCGCCGCCCCCGCCATGCAGGCCGAACTGGGCCTGACGAATTTCGAGCTGGGGCTGGCGTTTTCCGCTTTCGCCTATCCCTATGCGCTGTTCCAGATCCTCGGCGGCCGCCTGGGCGACCGGCTGGGGCCGCACAAGACGCTGATCATCTGCGGCACCGTCTGGTCGGCCGCGACGGTGATGATCGGCTTCGTCGAGGGCGCGGTCTCGCTCATCATCGCGCGCGTGCTTCTGGGCATGGGCGAGGGCTCGGCCTTTCCGACCGCCACCCGGGCGCTGTCGAACTGGATGCCGGCCGAGAAGCGCGGCTTCGCGCAGGGCATCACCCATGCCTTCGCCCGTTTCGGCAATGCGCTGACCCCGCCGCTGATCGCCTTCCTGGTCATCGCGCTGTCCTGGCGGCATGCCTTCATCATCGTCGGCGTGATCAGCTTCCTGTGGGTGGCGCTGTGGTGGTGGTATTTCCGCGACGATCCCCGCAATCATAAGGGCATCACCCCCGAGGAACTGGAGGCCCTGCCCGACCAGCGGATCGTGGGCGAGCGCAAGACCCTGCCCTGGGGCCGGCTTCTGCGGCGCATGCTGCCGGTGACGATCACCGATTTCTGCTATGGCTGGACGCTGTGGCTGTTCCTGAACTGGATCCCGTCCTATTTCCTGCACCAGCACGAGCTGGACCTGAAGAAATCCGCCATCTTCGCGGCCGGCGTCTTCCTGGCCGGGGTGGTGGGCGACCTGGCGGGCGGCTGGCTCAGCGACGGCATCCTGCGCCGCACCGGCAATGTGGCGCTGGCTCGGATCAGCGTCATCATCCTGGGCTTCCTGGGCGCCTTCGCCTGCATGCTGCCGGTGATGTTCTCGACCGACCTGGTGACGGTGGCGATCAGCCTCAGCGCGGCCTTCTTCTTTGCCGAGCTGATCGTGGCGCCGATCTGGGCCACGCCGATGGACATCGCGCCGCAATATTCCGGCACCGCCAGCGGCTTCATGAACTTCGGCTTCGGGCTGGCCGGGATGATCTCGCCCATCGTCTTCGGGCTGATCATCGACCTGACCGGGCGCTGGGATCTGCCCTTCGCGGCCTCGTTGGTCCTGCTGCTGGTGGGCGCGGCCTGCGCGCTGCTGATCCGCCCAGACCGCCCGTTCCGCGACGATCCCGCCGATGACGACGAGGATCTGGACTGCGACCCGCAATTGGCCGGAGCGGTGTCGAAATGACGACGGCGCCCGCCCATCCGGGCGGGCGCCTCCTCGCCTCGCCGCCTCGCCGCCTGCGCTCTGGAGCCCGCGCGCGGTTCGCGTATGCTGGCCGCCAAGAACGGGACGGTGCGATGCGGGGGCAGGACGAATGGAGAGAGCCATGGCGAGGCAGGGGCAGGGCACCCCCGGCGAGGTCTTCGCCGCCTTTCTGAAACTGGGCCTGACCTCGTTCGGCGGGCCCATCGCGCATCTGGGGTTCTTCCGCGACGAGCTGGTGATCCGGCGGAAATGGCTGTCCGATCCCGCCTATGCCGATCTGGTGGCGCTGTGCCAGTTCCTGCCCGGCCCGGCCTCCAGCCAGGCGGGCTTCGCGCTGGGGCTGATGCGGGCCGGCTGGCTTGGGGCGCTGGCCGCCTTTGCCGGCTTCACGCTGCCCTCTGCCCTGATCATGGTGGTTTTCGCCATGACCGCCGCCTCGCTCTCGGGTCCGGTGGCCGAGGGGGCGCTGCACGGGCTGAAGCTCGTCGCGGTCGCCATCGTGGCGCAGGCGGTCTGGGGCATGGCCCGGACGCTCTGCCCGGACCCGGCCCGGGCCGGTATCGCGGTAGGCGCCGTCGCTGTGCTGGCCTTTCTTCCCGGCAGTTTCGGCATGGTCGGCGCCATCGCGCTTGGCGCCCTGGCCGGGCTGGCGCTGCGCCGCGGCGCGGCGCCGCCGGCGGGCGGGCATGTGCCGATGCCGGTCGGCTATGGCGCGGCCGCGGCCGGGCTGGGCGCCTTCGCGGCGCTGCTGCTTCTGCTGCCGCTGGTCGCCGGCGCTTCCGGCATCTTGGCGGTGTTCGACGGCTTCTATCGCGCCGGGGCGCTGGTCTTCGGCGGCGGCCATGTCGTTCTGCCGCTGCTGCAGGCCGAGGTGGCCGCCGCCGGACGGGTTTCGGCGGATGCCTTTCTGGCCGGCTATGGCGCGGCGCAGGCGGTGCCGGGGCCGCTTTTCACCTTCGCCGCCTATCTGGGCGCGGTGCCCGAGACCGGTCCGAACGGCCTTGCCGGGGGCGCCATCGCCCTGGTCGCGGTGTTCCTGCCCGGTTTCCTGATCCTGATCGCGGTCCTGCCCTTCTGGGACCGCTTCCGGACGATGGCCGCGGTGCAATCGCTGATGCGCGGCGCCAATGCGGCGGTGGTCGGCATCCTGGGCGCCGCGCTCTATTCGCCGGTCTTCACCAGCGCGGTGGGCGACATGCGGGACTTCTGCCTGGCGCTGCTGTGTTTCGTGGCGCTGGTCGCATGGAAGGCGCCGCCCTGGCTGGCGGTGCTGCTGGCGGCGGCGGGCGGGATCGGGCTTGGCCTTGCCGGCTGAACCGGCGGCTGAACCGGCGGCGGAGCGGGGCGGCAGGCTGGGCCGCCCCTACCCCCACCACAGGAGATGGCGCACCATGTCCGACAACCGCAGAGAGAATCAACCCGTGCGATCCTGTTCGTCCGCCAGGTTGCGGGATTTCGCCGACCCGTCCAGAAAGTGCAGAAGAATCCAGCGCTTGGCCGTGGACAAGCCGCAACCGGCACCCGGATCAGGCGGTCTTTGATCAGGTCCGGGCGTCGCGTGCCTGGGCCCATTCCTCGTATAGGCTGCGGCCCGAGTCCGGCTTGACCGGCACATGGCTGATCGTCATCGACTGCTCGGCGAAGGGCCGGCGCAGATCGGCATAGATCTCGGCCGTGGACAGGGTGAAGGGGGCGCCATCCTCGTTGGAATAGGCATAGGCCACCGTCGCGACCCCGGCCAGCCGCATGGCCGCCAGGCACATCGGGCAGGGATGGCCGCTGGCATAGACCGCGCTGCCCTGCAGCGCCTCGGGCCCCGCGGCGCGGGCGGCGGCGCGCAGGGCCAGCAGCTCGGCATGGTCGGTCGCGTCATGGCTCAGATGCATCTCGTTCACGGCGGTGGCGATCACCGCGCCGCCGCTGACCACCACCGCGCCGAAAGGCCGGCCGCCTTCGGCGATATTGGCTTTTGCCAACGCGATCGCCTGGCGCAGGTAATGTGTTGCATCATGCATCGAAGTCTCCTTCTTCATCGGGCGCCGGCGGCGGTGAGGATGCGCTGGATGTCGCGATAGCCGGCCCGGCGCGCATGGTGAAGGGGCGTCACGCCCTCGCCATCGGCCAGATTGACATTCGCCCCGGCCCGGATCAGCAGTTCGACGATCTGCCGGTGCCGGAAACCACCGTCGCCCAGAATGATTGCCTCCAGAAGTGCCGTCCAGCCCAGGTCGTTGATGTGATCGACGGCGACGCCGGCCTCGATCAGCGTCCGCACCGACTCGACATGGCCGCGCTCCGCCGCCGGGATCAGGGCGGTGCCGCCGAAACGGTTGAGACTGCGCAGGTCGGCGCCATGCTGCAGCGTCAGCTTCAGGATCTCCAGATGCCCGCGCGCCCCGGCATAGAGATAGGGGCTGTCGGCGATCCGGTCCCGGGCATTCACGTCCGCGCCCGCCGCGATCAGCGCGCGGGCCGCATCGACGGCATTGGCATGGGTCGCAGAGAGCAGCGGCGTCGCGCCGCTGGCGTCGCGCGCCTCGATCGGCGCACCTGCCGCCAGCAGCCGGGCGATCCCGGCGGCATCGTTGCGGCCGGCCGCCCGGTGCAAGGCCGTCCCGCCCGTGACCTCGGCCTTCGCAGGCCGGGGCAGGTTCGTCAGCAGCAGCAGCGCGGCGGCGCCTGCCAGGATCGGACGTCGAGCGATGCGCACCTTTTCCATCATCCTTTCGAGATAAGGCCGCAAGGCAGCGTTTGAAAATCAAATATGCGCGGGCCGCCTTCCGCCGCGGTGGCGGCGCGGCGGACGGCCGCCGCGCTCAGGCGATGCGGTTGCCCTGCACCCAGACGCCGCGCACCGCGCTGGCATTGCCCAGCCGCGCCACCCGGATCACGTCGGCCCGGGCGCCGGGCCGCAGCGCGCCGCGGTCGGTCAGCCCCGGCGCCGTCGCCGGGGCCGAGGTGACGGGCGCCCCGGCGCGCGGCATGTCGTCCCACAGGTCGCCCAGCATCAGCGCCGCCGTCAGCAGCGACGAGGGCACGTAATCCGAGGACAGGATGTCCAGCAACCCGGCCTCGGCCAGGACATGCGCGGCGACATTGCCGGAATGCGAGCCGCCGCGGATCAGGTTCGGCGCGCCCATCATCACGGCAATGCCCTGGTCGCGGCAGGCCTGGGCGGCTTCGGAGGTGGTCGGGAACTCGGCCAGACGGGCACCGTGCCGGGCCGAGACCGCCACCTGCCCGGCGGTGGTATCGTCATGGCTGGCCAGCACTGCGCCATAGCGGCGCGCCTCGGCCACGGCGGTCGCCTCGTGCAGGGCGCCCAGCCGGTCGCGCAGCGCCTGCTGGCTTTCGACATGGGCGTCGAATTCCGCATCCGACAGGCCGCGCTTGCCCATCACGTAGTCGCGCAGCTTGCCGATGTCGCGGAACTGGCGCTGGCCCGGCGTGTGATCCATCAGGCTGACGATGCCGACGCGATCCTCGGGGCCGAATTTCGCCATCTCCTCGACCAGGGTTTCCGAGCAGATCTCGGCCCGCAGGTGCAGGAAATGGCTGATGCGCAGCGCGCCCTGCGCCCGCAACTGCAAGACCTCGGTCGCCAGCGCCCGGGCATATTCGCCATAGCCGACGTTCGGGCTGGTGAAGACCGAACCCACGCGCAGCGCGTCAAACACCGTGGTGATCCCGGTCGAGGCCAGTTCGGCATCATGGGCGACGATGGCGGCCTGATGCGGCCATTCGACCTTGGGGCGCGGCTGCAGGTGCCGCTCCAGATTGTCGGTATGCAGCTCGACCAGACCCGGCAGGACCAGATCGCCCCCGCAGTCGATGGCCCCGGCGGGAAGCGAGGCGTCCTCGGCGATCTCGGCGATGCGGCCGTCCGCCAGATGGATCCGGCCGCGGACGACCTGGTCGGGCAGGATCAGCGTGGCGTTGGCGAGTATGGTCTGGGTCATCGGTCGATCCTGTCTTTCTGTCCGGTCCGTGGGCGGGCTGATTGCCACCGGGCTGTCACAGGAGTGTGATAGTCCGGCTCTAAAGAGGCGCGATGTTGGATATGAAACGCTTCGCCGTCTATTACGCGCCGCCGCCCGGCGCATTCGCCGATCTTGCGGCCCGCTGGCTGGGCTGGGATGCCGTCAGCGGCCAGGCCTGCGCGCCGCCCGATCTGGACTTGCCCGTGGCCGAGATTACCGCGGAACCGCGCCGCTACGGCTTTCACGGCACCGTCAAGCCGCCCTTCCGGCTGGCGCCCGGCGCGACGCCCGGCGATCTGGACGCCGCGATGAAGGGGCTTGCCGGCCGGCTGGCGCCGGTCCTGCTGCCCGGCCTGCGGCTGGCGTCCCTGGACGGCTTCCTGGCGCTTGTGCCCGAGGGGGACACGACGCCCTTGCAGCGCCTGGCGGCGACGGTGGTGCGCAATCTGGACCCGCTGCGCGCGCCGCTGACCGAGGCCGAGATCGCCCGCCGCCGGCCCGAGCGGCTGACGCCGCCCCAGCGCGCATTGCTGGAGCGCTGGGGCTATCCCCATGTGATGGAGGAGTTCCGCTTTCACCTGACCCTGACCGACCGGCTGCCGGTCGGGATGGCTGGGCGGGCGCAGGCGGCGCTGGCGGCGCATTTCGCGCCGGTGCTGCCGCGCCCCTTCGTCATCGACGCGCTGTGCCTGTTCGGCGAGCCAAAGGATGGGGGGTTCCGGCTGCTGCATCGCTACGACCTTGCCGGCAGGGACGGGGCGGGCTGAAGCGCCGCCAGGAACCGCGCCAGTCCGATTTCGGCGCTGGCGTCGTTGATCACGGTTTGATGGGCGATGCCCTCGGGCAGGGCGAAACCGGCCCGGACAAGACGCCGCTCGCGGTCCGCGGCGTCCTCGCGGCCGCGCTCGGCCAGCCGGGCCGCCAGAACCGGTGCAGGGGCGGTGACCAGCAGAACGGTCAGGCCGGGCAGGCGCGCGGCGGCCTCGGCCAGGATGGCGCGGCTGGCATTGAACAGCACCGTGCCCGGCCCGGCGAGTTCGCCGGCCGGGATGCCGTAATCCAGCCCATGCGCGTGCCAGTGCAGGGCGAATTCGCCGGCAGCGTGGCGGCGGGCGAATTCGGCCGGGGTCACGCCGTCGAAATCCTCGCCGCCGGCATCGGCGGGGCGGGTGATGACCCGGCGGGCGGCGCGAATCCGGTCGGGCTGGGCGGCACAGGCCATCGCCATCAGCGTGTCCTTGCCGGCGCCCGAGGGGCCGACGACGGCGACCAGCCGGGTCATGCCGCGGCCCCGGGCGTGAAGCCGGTGACATCGACCAGCCGGTCGCAGACCCGGACCCGCGCCGCCTCGTCATGGAAGATGCCCAGGATGGCGGCGCCGCGGGCCTTGGCCTCCTCGATCAGCGACAGGACCACCTCGCGGTTGGCGGCATCCAGGCTGGCGGTGGGTTCGTCCAGCAGCAGCACCGGAAAGGGATGGGCAAAGCCGCGGGCGATGTTCACCCGCTGTTGTTCGCCGCCCGAGAAGGTGGTGGGCGACAGGCCCCACAGCCGTTCCGGGATGTTCAGCCGCGCCAGCAGCGCGGCGGCGCGGGTGCGGGCCTCGGCCTCGGGGGTGCCGAGCCGGCGCAGCGGTTCGGCCACGACCTCGATGGTGGGCACGCGGGGGACGACGCGCAGGAACTGGCTGACATAGCCCAGCCGGTCGCGGCGCAGGGCGATGATCTGGCGCGGTTGGGCCGTGACCACATCCAGCCCCGCCACCCGGATCGAGCCCGAGGCGGCCAGGTAATTGCCATGGATCATCCGCATCAGCGTGGATTTCCCGGCCCCCGACTGCCCGGTCAGCCCGACGCATTCGCCGGCCTCCACGGTCAGGTTCGCGCCTTCCATCACCCGCAGGACGGCGCCGGCCTGGTTGTGCAGGGTAAAGGTCTTGGACAGATTCTCGATGCGGATCATGGGATTACACCTGCAGGACAGAGGATACGAGAAGCTGGGTATAGGCGTGCTGCGGATCGTCCAGCACCTGGTCGGTCAGCCCGGTTTCCACGACGCGGCCCGATTTCATCACCATCAGCCGGTCGGCCAGCAGCCGCACCACCGCCAGGTCATGGGTGACGATCACCACCGACAGGCCAAGATCGCGCACCAGTCCGCGCAACAGGTCCAGCAGCCGCGCCTGCACGCTGACATCCAGCCCGCCGGTCGGCTCGTCCATGAAGACCAGCCGCGGGCCGGTGACCAGGTTGCGGGCGATCTGCAGCCGTTGCTGCATCCCGCCGGAAAAGGCCGAGGGCCGGTCGTCGATGCGTTCGGCGGCGATCTCGACCCGGCCCAGCCAGTCGGTCGCCGTGTCGCGGATGGCGCCGTAATGGCGCTGACCCACGGCCATCAGGCGTTCGCCGACATTGCCGCCGGCGCTGACGCCCATGCGCAGCCCGTCGCGCGGGTTCTGGTGGACATAGGCCCAGTCGCCGCGCAGCAGGCGGCGGCGCTCGGCCTCGGAAAAGCCCAGCACGTCGCGGCCTTCCCACAGGATCGCGCCCTCGTCGGGCCGCTGCATGCCCGCCAGGCAGGACAGCAGCGTCGATTTGCCCGAGCCGCTTTCGCCGACGATGCCCAGCACCTCGCCCGGCCACAGCTCGAATGCGACCTCGGCGCAGCCGATGCGCGGGCCGTAGCGTTTCGTCAGCCCCTGCACCGACAGAAGCGGCATGGTCAGGTTCGCGCCATCCATCACGCCACCTCCTGCGCGGACAGCCGACCACGATGGCCGTCCTCTTGCCGCGAATTGCAGAAATCCGTGTCCGAGCAGACGAACATCCGGCTGCCGCGGTCGTCGGTGATGACCTCGTCCAGATAGCTGCCGGAGGCCCCGCACAGGTCGCAGTCGTGATCGGCCTTGGAGGCCATGAAGGGATGATCCTCGAAATCCAGGCTGACCACCTGGCTATAGGGCGGTACGGCATAGATGCGGCTTTCGCGGCCGGCGCCGAACAACTGGATCGCCGGATTGTCCGCCAGCTTGGGATTGTCGAATTTCGGGATCGGCGAAGGGTCCATGACATAGCGCCCCTCGACCTTCACCGGATAGGCGTAGCTGGTGGCGATCTCGCCATGGCGGGCGATGTCTTCGTAAAGTTTGACGTGCATCAGCCCGTATTCCTCAAGCTCGTGCATCTTGCGGGTCTCGGTCTCGCGCGGCTCCAGGAAGCGCAGCGGTTCGGGGATCGGCACCTGGTAGACCAGGATCTGCGCCTCGGTCAGCGGCTGTTCGGGGATGCGGTGGCGGGTCTGGATCAGCGTGGCCTCGGCGGTGCGCTCGGTGACCTCGACCCCGGCGGTGCGCTGGAAGAAGCGGCGGATCGAGACGGCGTTGGTGGTGTCGTCGGCGCCCTGGTCGATGACCTTCAGCCGGTCCTCGGGCGTCAGGCAGGCCGCCGTCACCTGCACGCCGCCGGTGCCCCAGCCGTAAGGCATCGGCATCTCGCGGCTGGCGAAGGGCACCTGATAGCCGGGGATGGCCAGCGCCTTCAGCAGCGCGCGGCGGATCATGCGCTTGGTCTGTTCGTCCAGATAGGCGAAGTTGTAATCGCTCACAGCGGCCCCCTTTCGGTCAGGGCGGTTTCCGGGGCGCGCCGCCCGGTCGTGCGGCGGCGCGGCGCGTGACGGGTGCGAGGGGCGCTCATTCGGCGGCCTCGTGCAGGGCCGTGGCCTCGGCGCGCAGGCGGCGCACCAGTTCCAGCTCGGACTGGAAATCGACGTAATGCGGCAGCTTGATATGTTCCAGGAAGCCGGTCGCCTGCACGTTGTCGCAATGCGACAGCACGAATTCCTGGTCTTGCGCCGGGGCGCCGGTGAAATCCTCGCCCAGTTCCTGCCAGCGCAGGGCGCGGTCCACCAGGCTCATCGAGATGGCCTTGCGTTCCGACTGGCCCATGACCAGGCCATAGCCGCGGGTGAATTGCGGCGGCTCGGTCTTCGAGCCCTTGAACTGGTTCACCGTCTCGCATTCGGTCAGCTCGACCTCGCCGATCTCGACGGCGAAGCCCAGCTCGGGCAGCTCGACCTCGACCGCGACGCGGCCGATGCGCAGCTCGCCCACGAAGGCATGGGTGCGGCCATAGCCGCGCTGCGTGGAATAGGCCAGGGACAGCACGAAGCCCTCGTCCCCGCGGGTCAGCGCCTGCAGGCGCAGCGCCCGGTCGGCCGGCAGTTCCAGCGGCGTCCGGGTCAGGTCGGCGGGGGCGTCGTCGCCGGGCGGCTCGGCCTCGATCAGCCCGTCGCGGTCCAGAAGCCCGGTGACATGCGGCACCGGCTCGGCCGCCGCCGCGGCGGTCGGGGCGGGCGGCACCTCGCTCTCGGCCGTCAGGGCGAAATCCAGCAGCCGGTGGGTATAGTCGAAGGTCGGCCCCAGCACCTGCCCGCCGGGCAGATCCTTGAAGGTCGCCGAGACGCGGCGGTCCACCGCCATCGCCGCCGTGTCCACCGGCTGCGACGCGCCGAAGCGCGGCAGCGTCGTGCGATAGGCGCGGATCAGGAACACCGCCTCGATCAGGTCGCCGCGGGCCTGCTTGATCGCCAGCGCCGCCAGGTCGGGATCGTAGAGCGAGCCCTCGGCCATCACCCGGTTCACCGCCAGCGCCATCTGTTCGCGGATCTGGGCGACGGTCAGTTCGGGGATGGCGGGATCGCCGCGGCGCTCCTCGGCCAGCCAGGCGTGGGCGGCGTCGATGGCGCGTTCGCCACCCTTGACGGCGACATACATCAGCAATCCTCCACGATGGTGCTGCGGGGCAGGGCGGCCAGCCGGTCGCCGCAGGTCAGGATGGTGTCGAAGCCCAGCGGAAACAGCGCCCGGTTCGCCCGGAAGGCGGCGGTTTCCGGCAGCGACAGCCGGGCGGCGTCGCGGATGCCGGGGCCGGTCAGCCGCGCACCGTCGGCCTCCAGCCGCTCGACCTCGACGATCAGCGTGGCCGAGCGGTCGGGAAAGGCGGGCTCGCCGGTGCGGAAGCGCGTCACCGGCTGCAGATCGGGCCAGCGGCCAAGCGCGAAACCGGCATCCGCCGCGGCGGCCTGCGGCGCGCCGGTGTGAAAGGCGATCCAGCGCCGCAACGCGTCGTTGTCGAGGGCGCCGGCCAGGTGCAGGGGCGTCGTGGCATCGGTCAGCGTCAGCAGCACCGTGGCCGCTGCCGCCGACAGGCCGGGCGCGGCGGCGCCGGTCACGGCATGGATGCGTCCGGGGCGGGCCATCGCGTCCAGCACGGCGCGGAAGGCATGGGCGGCATCGCGGGCGGGATCGGCGAAGCCGCCGGCAAGCGGCGTGGTCAGCGGGGCGTTCATTGGTCCTCTCCGCGCAGCATGGTGAAGAATTCGACCCGGGTGGCCGCGGCCTTTTCGGCGCGGGTGCCGCGGCGGGCCTGCGCTTCGGCGCGCAGCGGGGCCATGACCTGAGCCTCGATCCGGGCGGCCTGCTCGCCCTGCATCAGCGCGTCCAGCACCGCGGCGCGACGGGCATGGTCGCGGTCGCGGCCCTGCACCCAGGCATGGCCCACCGCATCGCCCAGCCGGACCGAGCAGCGCGTCACCGTCATCTCGCCCAGGTTGAAGCGGTTGCCGGTGCCGCCGACCCGTCCCTCCAGCATGACGGCGCCGATCTCGGGCGCGCGCAGCAGCTCATGGGCCGGCAGGTCGGGGGCCAGGGCGGCAAGCCGGGCGGCCGGCGCCTTGGCAAGAAGCGACATCCAGTCGCGGCGGAGGGCGGTTTCTTCGATCTGCGACATTGCGTGCCTCGACATCTTGCCAGCTTGTCTAGTTTCCTATACAACTAGACAAGTGATAACCCGCCGGCGCCCCCGGCTCAAGCCCCGAGTTGTGAATTTTTGATGACGACCAAGCAGCCGATCTGGAAATCCATCGCCGCCACGCTGGCGGCCGAGATCGCCGACGGGCATTACCGCCCCGGCGACAAACTGCCGTCGGAAGCCGAGCTGGCCGTCCGGTTTGGCGTCAACCGCCACACGGTGCGCCATGCCCTGGCCGCGCTGGCCGAGGCGGGGACGGTGCGCAGCCGGCGCGGCGCCGGCGTGTTCGTCGCCTCGGTGCCGACCGATTATCCGCTGGGGCGGCGGGTCCGTTTCCACCAGAACGTCGCGGCCTCCGGGCGGGCGGCCTCGCGCCGGCTGACGCTGCTGGACACCCGCGGCGCCGATGCGAAAGAGGCCGAGGCGCTGGCGCTTGCCCCCGGCGCCCCCGTGCATGTCATCGAGGGCGTGTCGCTGGTGGACGGCCAGCCGCTGGCGGTGTTCCGTTCGGTCTTCGATGCCGGGCGCTTTCCCGGGCTGCTGGCGCAGCTCGAGGCGCATCCCTCGGTCACGCGCGCGCTGGCGGAATGCGGGCTTTGCGACTATACGCGGGCCTCGACCCGGCTGACGGCGAAGATCGCGCCGGCCACCATGGCGCTGATGCTGGAACTGCCGCAGGGCACGCCGGTGCTGCGCTCGGTGGCGATCAATGTCGATGCCGAGGGGCGGCCGGTCGAGTTCGGCACCACCTGGTTCGCGGGCGACCGGGTGACGCTGACCGTCGCGCCCGAGGGCTGAGGGTGCGGCTTACGCGCCCCTGATCAGCTTGCGGCGCAGCCAGCCCGACAGGCTGTCCATGGCGATCACGGTCAGCACGATCAGCACCATGTAATAGGCCACGTCCTCCCAGTCCTTCTGGGTCTGGATGGCCTGGGTCAGCAGCAGGCCGATGCCGCCGCCGACGATGGCGCCGATCACCGTGGCGCCGCGGGTGTTGGATTCCAGGAAATACAGCACCTGCGACAGCAGCACCGGCGTCACCTGCGGGATCACCCCGAAGCGCGCCCGCTGCAGCGCGTTGCCGCCGGTCGAGCGGATGCCCTCGACCTGCTTCTCGTCGATGTTTTCCAGCGCCTCCGAGAACAGCTTGCCGAAGCTGCCGGTATCGGTCAGCAGGATCGCCAGCGCGCCGGTCATCGGGCCGGGGCCGAAGGCGCGCGCCAGCACGATGGTCCAGATCAGCGCGTCCACGCCGCGGATGAAGTCGAAGACCCGGCGCAGGCCGAAGCGCAGCACGCCGAAGGGGTTCATGTTCGACGCCGCCATGAAGGCCAGCGGCAGCGAGATGATCGCCGCGCCGAAGGTGCCCAGGAAGGCCATCAGCACCGTCTCGAACATGGCCCAGATCACGTCGCCATGCCGCCACATGCTGTTGGTCCAGAAGTCATGGGCCATGGCGGCGATGTTCGGCCGGCCGGGATCGAGCCGTTCCTCCCACAGCGCCGAGGTGGCCAGCTCCGGCCAGCTCATATGCGCGAACGGGCTGTCCAGCGTGAAGAAGAACAGCGGCCAGCCGGCCGAATAGCGGAAGGTTTCGACCTTGCTGCGCGTATAGGCGAAGCGCCCGGCCGGGGTGGTGATGCTGACGCGGCTGTCCGAGGCGTTGATCCAGTCGGGCAGCGGCTGCGGCGCATCCAGCAGCAGCCGGTCGCCGTCCGGGCGGATGGCGATGGTGCCGGCGTCGGGGTGGATATAGCGCGCGCCCTGGCCGTCATAGATCACACGATGGCCCTGGCCCAGGTCGATGGTGGTGGTGTCGCCGGCGCTGGCAACGAAATCGGGCAGCCGGCCCTCGGGCCAGATGCCCTTGGCCTCGCCCTCGACGGCGACGGTCAGCTTGCCGCTGCGGTTGTCACGGGTGACATGGGTCTTGTGGCGCCAGAAATCCGACATCAGCACCGCGGCATTGTCCATCCGCGCCCGGCCCGCCAGTCCCGCCAGGTCGAAGGCGACGGCGGCATAGGCCAGATAGGCCAGGATGGCCAGCGGCACCGCGAAAGAGATCGTCCGGCGGCGCGCGAAACCCGCCAGGATCGGCGCGGCGGGATGGGTCGCGGGCATCAGGGTTGCATCGGTCATGCGTTGCGGCCTTTCACCAGGCGGGCGCGGGCGTGGTCGGACAGCCGGTCGATGGCCACGATGGTCACGAACAGCAAAAGGAAGATCGCCACCACCTCGTCATAGCGGCCCTGGCCCCATTGCATGGCGATCTTCAGGTCATAGCCGATGCCGCCCGAGCCGACGAAGCCCAGGATGGCGCTGGCCCGCACGTTGATCTCGAACCGCATCAGCGCATAGGACAGCCAGTTCGGCGCCACCTGCGGCAGGACGCCCAGCCACATCCGCTGTCCCCAGGTGGCGCCGACCGAGGCCAGGCCCTCGACCGGCTTCGGATCGGCATTCTCGGCCACCTCGGAAAACAGCTTGCCGAGCGCCCCCCCGGTATGCAGGGCGATGGCGGCGACCGCCGGCACCGGCCCGCCGCCCAGAATGTAGATCAGCATCAGCGCGATGACGATTTCCGGAATGGCGCGGGTCGCGTCCATCATCCGTCGGAACAGCGGCGTCAGCCGCGGCCAGCGGGCCAGTCCGCGCGTCGAAAGCAGTGCCAGCAGCATCGCCGCCAGCCCGCCCAGCAGCGTCGAGACGGCGGCGATGTTCACCGTCTCGACCAGCGAGGGCAGGTGTTCGAGGAACATGCCGGGCAGGTTGGCGCGGTTGCGCCAGGCCTCGGACAAAACCTCGGCCGGAAAAGACAGCAGCATCGGCAGCCCGTCGATGAAGCCGCCGGCATTGCGCGACTCGGCCAGCCGGAAGCCGGACGCCATCAGCGCCACGAACAGGATCAGCAGGATGCCGCCATACATGCGCCGCCGGCGCGTCAGCTCCAGATAGGCGGTCTCGACCTGGCCGAGCCGGGGGTCGGGCGGCGGTCCGAAGGCGGTGTCGGCCATGTGTTCCTCGGGGTCGGAAAGCGGATGGCCGCGCCCGGTGCCGGACGCGGCCAGGGGACGGAAAGGGCCGGTCAGCTGTTCGATTCTTCCAGCTTGCGGGCGGCGACGACGCCCTCGAAGGCGCTGTGATCGACCGGCACGAAATCCTTGGCCTCGCCATGGGCGACACCGAAGGCGCAGGTCTTGTCGGTTTCGTGCAGGTCGGCGGTCAGCTGGATCACCTTGTCCTTGACCTCTTGCGGCAGGGCGTTGCGCACCACCATCGGGCCTTCCGGGATCAGCTTGGACTTCCAGATCTCGACCATGTCGTTCATGTCGATCAGCCCGGCATCGGCGGCCTTGCGCAGCGCGCCGGAATTGTAGCCGTCCTCCCAGTCGCCCAGGCCGTCGGCCCAGGTCACGCCGGCGTCGAAATCGCCATTGGCGACGCCGACGATGGTCTGCTCATGCCCGCCCGAGAAGCGCACCTCGCTGAAATATTCGTCCAGCGGGCCGTATTGCCCGGTCAGCTCGGCGCCCGGCACCAGGTAGCCCGAGGTCGAGTTCGGATCGGCAAAGGCGAAGCGCTTGCCCTTGGCATCGGCGATCGAGGTGATGCCGCTGTCCTTGCGCGCCAGGCCGATCGAGTAATAGCCGGTCGAACCGTCGATGTTCTGCTTGGTCAGCACCGGCGTCACGGCCTGCGGATCGGTCAGGTAGATCTTGGCATAGCCCGAGGCGCCCATCCAGGCCAGGTCCAGCGTGCCGCCCAGCAGGCCCTGGATCACGCCGTCGTAATCGGCCGGGGTGAAGACCTTGACCGGGACGCCCAGGGCCTGCTCGATGGCGGCGCGGTAGCATTCGTTCGAGCTCATGCGGTCCTGGGCGTTCTCGCCGCCCAAGATGCCGATGTTGAATTGCTTGATCTCCTGCGCGGCGGCGGCGATCGGGGTCAGGGCGGTGGCGGCGGCAAGCGCCAAGGCAAGGGTTTTCATGGTCTCTCCATGGGGTGGTGGTACCGCGGCCGGCTGGCCGGGGCGGATTCAGGCCAGCATTCGCGCCGCATAGGCGTCGTCCGGGGCCATGTCGGCGGGGATCGAGGTCGAGGTGGCGTCCTCGTTGAAACTGTCATCGGCGCCGTAGATGTCGCGTGCCACGCCGGTCGAAAGCTGGTCGGGCGTGCCGTCGAAGACGATGCGGCCGTCGCGCATGCCGATCACCCGGTCGCAATAGCGCCGTGCGGTGTCCAGCGTGTGCAGGTTCGCCAGCACCATGCGGCCGTCCTCGACATTGATGCGTTTCAGCGTGTCCATCACCACCTGCGCATTCATCGGGTCGAGGCTGGCGATGGGTTCGTCGGCCAGGATGATCCGCGGGTCCTGCATCAGCGCCCGGGCGATGGCGACGCGCTGCTGCTGACCGCCCGACAGCGCCTCGGCCCGCTTGGGCGCCTGTTCGGCGATGCCCAGCCGTTCGAGAATGGCGATGGCCCGCAGGATGTCCTGGCGCGGCCACAGGTTGAACATCGTGGCCATGGTCGAGCGGCGGTTCAGAAGGCCGTGCAGCACGTTTGACACCACGTCCATGCGCGGCACCAGGTTGAACTGCTGGAAGATCATCGCGCAATCGCTTTGCCATTGCCGGCGGGCCGCGCCGCGCAGCGAAAGGATGTCGCGCCCCTCGACCAGGATCTGCCCGGCGCTGGCATCGGTCAGCCGGTTCATCATGCGCAGGAAGGTGGATTTCCCGGCACCGGACCGGCCGATCACGCCGACAAAGGCGGGCCCCCCGACCGAGAAGCTGACATCGTCCACCGCGGCCTTCCGGCCGAAAATCCTGGTCACGTTCCTGACTTCAAGCACCGATGGCCCCTTTTCGTCGTCCACGGGGCTGATAGGCCGTCGATGTTTCAGTTCTTCGGCATTGCGGTGAAGTTTCCGTGACGGTCGCGGGGCGGGCCAAGGGCGCGGGCCGCAAGGGCTGAGCCGGCTTCAGCCGGTTGCCCGCCGGGTTGCCCGGGGAAACGGCAGACGGCCGGTGCGCGGGCGCGATCCGCGGCCGAAAAGGTGGCGGCGGGGCCGGAAAAGCGCGACAATGATTCAGGAAGCCAGGAACGACTCGACGGGGCTGGCCATGATCGAACTCGTCTTCATCGCCTGTATCAGCGGCACCCGGGCCGATTGCCGGGAACACAGCCTGATCTATACCGAGATGACGCCCATGGTCTGCATGCACGGCGCGCAGCCGGCGCTGGCGCGATGGGTCGAGACGCATCCGAACTGGCGCATCGCCCGCTGGTCCTGCCAGCCCTTGCGCCGCGAACGCAGCATCTGACGGTTTCGGCCAGACCAGCCCGGCGGAGGCCGGAAATGAAAATGCCGCCCGAAGGCGGCATTGGAACTTGATGCCGCAAGCCGGCCCGTGATCACAGATGGATGCTGCGGAATGCCGATTGCGAGATGCCGAGTTTCTTCAGGTCGCGGGCATCCGGGGTGCGGTGCATGTCCACCGCGGCGGCGGCATGGACGGCGGCGCGGAAGGTGCCGAAGAACGAGCGGAGGGACTGAAGGGCAGTCATCTGATTTGCCTGTCTGGTCAATGTTTCGATGACAGACAGATGGGCGCGCCGGCCCGCTTCTGCAACGCAGCATCTGGTCAAGGCCGCCATGACCTCAGATCATGGCGGCCCGGTTCCGCTGCGGCCCGGCCTCAGTCCTCGTCGCCGGCCAGTTGCGCCAGCACCTGGCCCTTGCCGCGCGCCCGCAGGATCAGCGGCACGATCAGCGCCAGCGCGGCAATCCCCAGCAGCACCGCGGCGATGGGCGACTGCACCAGATAGATCCAGTCGCCCTGGCTGATCGACAGCGCCCGGCGCAGTTGCTGCTCGGCCATCGGACCCAGGATCAGGCCGACGACGATGGGCGCGATGGGATAGCCGAACAGCCGCATCACATAGCCGAGCACCCCGAAAGCCAGCAGCATTCCCAGCTCGAAGGTCGAGGGGTTGGCGCCGATGGTGCCCAGCGTCGCGAACAGCAGGATCCCCGCATAGAGCCAGGGCTTGGGAATGGTCAGCAGCCTGACCCAGAGCCCGATCAGCGGTAGGTTCAGCACCAGCAGCATGGCATTGGCGATCAGCAGGCTGGCGATCAGCCCCCAGACCAGGGTCGGGTTGGTCGCGAACAGCAACGGCCCCGGTTGCAGGCCGAATTGCTGGAACCCCGCCAGCATGATCGCCGCCGTGGCCGAGGTCGGCAGGCCCAGCGTCAGCAGCGGCACCAGCGTGCCGGCGGCCGAGGCGTTGTTCGCCGCCTCCGGGCCGGCGACGCCCTCGATGGCGCCATGGCCGAATTCCTCGGGGTGCTTGGTCAGCTTCTTTTCGGTCGCATAGGACAGGAAGGTGCCGATCTCGGCCCCGCCGGCCGGCATGGCGCCGATGGGAAAGCCGATGACGGTGCCGCGCAGCCAGGGTTTCCACGACCGCGCCCAGTCCTGGCGGTTCATCCAGACCGAACCCTTGACGGCGGTCACCTCGTCATCGACCTGCACGCGCTGGCCGGCGATGAACAGCGCCTCGCCAAGCGCGAACATGGCGACGGCCATGGTGGTGACCTCGATCCCGTCCAGCAGCTCCGGCACGCCGAAGGACAGTCGTGCCTGGCCGGTCAGCTGGTCGATGCCGACGCAGGCCAGCGCCAGGCCCAGAAACAGCGAGGTCAGCCCGCGCAGCGCCGATTCGCCGAAGGCGGCCGACACGGTGACGAAGGCCAGCACCATCAGCGCGAAATATTCGCGCGGGCCGAAGACCAGCGCCAGCTTGACGATGGTGGGGGCCAGGAAGGCCAGCAGCAGCGTCGCGATCAGTCCGGCGATGAACGATCCGATGGCGGCGGTGGCCAGCGCCGGCCCGCCGCGGCCCTTGCGGGCCATCTTGTTGCCTTCCAGCGCGGTGATGATCGAGGCGCTTTCCCCCGGCGTGTTCAAGAGGATCGAGGTGGTCGAGCCGCCATACATGCCGCCGTAATAGATGCCGGCGAACATGATCAGCGAGCCGGCCGGGTCCAGCCGGTAGGTGACGGGCAGCAGCAGCGCCACGGTCAGGGCCGGGCCGATGCCGGGCAGCACGCCCACGGCGGTGCCCAGCGTCACGCCGATCAGCGCGTAAAGCAGCAGCATCGGGTCGGCCGCGGTGGCCAGCCCCTGCAGCAGGAAGTCGAAGGCGCCCATGGCTCAGCCCCCCGGGAAGAACAGCTGCTCCAGCGGCCCGGCGGGCAGGTGCAGCATCAGCAGTTGCGAGAAGATCGTCCAGACGACGAAGGCGAAGACGATGCCGATGGGAATGGTCATGGCCAGGTTGCGCTTGCCGAAGGCCCGGGCCGTAAAGGCGAACAGGATGCCGGTGGCGATCGAGAAGCCGGTGACATGCAGCAGCATCAGCTGCACGGCCAGTCCGGCCACGATCCACAGCACCGGCGCCGGGTTCTGCGCCGGGCGCTGGGGGAAATCGCCGCGCAGCCCCTCGACCGCGGTCCAGCCGGCCAGGCCGATCAGGCCCCAGGCCACGACGCGCGGCACGCTGGCCGGCCCCACGTCCGAATAGCCGCCCAGATCGGCCAGGCGCGCGCTGTCCCACAGCATCACGCCGCCGATCACCGCCAGCCCGGCCGCGATCACCAGCGCCGCCGTATCCCGGCGGCGCGGTTGTTCATGGCGCTGGACGCTCATTTCACCAGACCGATGTCCTTGAGGATGGCGGCGGTCGATTCGACGTCCTTGTCAAGCTGGGCCTCGAATTCGGGGCCGGCCAGCCAAGTGTCCATCCAGCCCTTGTCGGCCAGCTGCTTCTGCCAGTTTTCCGATTTGGCCATCTTCTCGATATCGGCGGTGACCTTGGCCTTCTGCTCGTCCGAAAGACCCGGGGCGGCGGCGACCATGCGCCAGTTCTCCAGCGTCACGTCCAGCCCGGCCTCTTGCAGGGTGGGGGCATCGACGCCTTCCAGCCGCTCGGGCGAGCTGACCGCCAGTAGGCGCAGGGTGCCGGCCTGGATCTGGGCCTCGAACTCGCCCAGCGAGGAAATGCCCGCGGTCACCTGATTGCCCAGGATCGCCGCCAGCGCCTCGCCGCCGCCGGAATAGGCGATGTAGTTGATCTTGGTCGGGTCGACGCCGGCCGCCTTGGCGATCAGGCCCACGGCGATATGGTCGGTGCCGCCGGCCGAGCCGCCGGCCCAGCTGACCGCGCCGGGATCGGCCTTCAGCTTTTCGATCAGCCCGGCCATGTCCTGGATCTCGGACGCGGCGGGGACCACGATCGCCTCGTATTCGCCGGTCAGCCGCGCGATGGGCGTCACGTCCTTCAGCGAGACGGGCGAGTTGTTGGTCAGGATGGCGCCGACCATCACATAGCCGCCGACGATCAGCGCGTCCGGGTTACCCTTGTTCTGGCTGGCGAATTGCGCCAGGCCGATGGTGCCGCCGGCACCGGGCACGTTCTGGACCTGCACCGATTTCGAGATGCCTTCCTCTTGCAGCACGGTCTGCATGGTGCGCGCGGTCTGGTCCCAGCCGCCGCCGGGATTGGCCGGCGCGATGATGGTGTAATCGGCCATGGCCGGCAGGGCGACGGCGCCGGCGAAAAGGCTGGCGAGAACGAGATGCTTCATGGTTTTCCTCCGCATCGACCGGGCGCATCGGCGCCGGCCGCGTTTCCGTTTTTTCTGGCTGCGGCCCGCATCTCTCCCGGAATGCGGGCGGTCCTCCGTGAGCCCGGGAACCGGACCCTGCGCCCTTTCCAGCACAGAAACCTGTCACGGACCTGACATGCCGCGAAAAAGGCGGAAGAAAATCTAGCGGCCCGACAGCGCGCGATTCCAGCGCGCCAGCAGCCGGGCGCGCGTCGCCTGGTCCAGATAGGCCAGCAGGCCGGGGCTGACCGGCACCGGCTTCAGCCGCAGCCCGGCCAGATCCTGCATCCCGCCCGCCGGCGTCGGCTGGCCCGCCACCTCGAGGCTGACGGCGGATAGCCGCAGCGTCTCGGACAGCAGCTCCTGCCCCTCGGGCGACATCAGGAAGGCCAGGAAGCCCGCGCCCCGCGCCGGATTGCGCGCGGCCGTGGGCACCAGCGCCACGCGCGAGACGACGACGGTGAAGTCGCGCGGCAGGATCAGCCCGATATCGGGATGCCGCCGCGCCCAGTCGGTCACGTAGGAGCCGAGCAGGTTGTAGCCGAGCGCCAGCCGGCCGTCAGCGATCCGTTCCAGCAGTTCGCCGGTGGTGGCGTATTGGCGCACCCCGGCGCGGCCCATCGCCTCGGCCACCGCCCAGATGCCGGGATAAAGCTCTTGGTCGCGGGCCAGGAACAGGTAGCCCACGCCCGAGCGCGCCGGGTCGTAGGTGCCGATGCGGCCCTGCGCTTCCTCGGGGTGCTCGGCCAGCCAGCGGATCAGGTCGGCGCGGGTGGCGGGGGGCGGGTGCCCGGCGAAGCTGGGCTTGTGATAGGCGAAGACCGCCGGTTCGAAGGTCAGCGCATAGACGGTGTCGCGCCAGTTCGCCCAGTCGGGCCAGTTCGCCGTATCGGGCGTGACCACCGGCCGGGCAAAGCCGTCGTTCGCCAGCTTGACCTGCAGGTCCATGGCCGAGGAAAAGACGAAATCGGCGGTGCCGCCGCCGCCGCCCTCGCTTGCCGCCTGGCTTTCGGCGACGATGCGGTCGTGCAGCGCGCCGGTCAGCAGATCCTCGTAGCGCACCGCCAGATCGGGATGCGTCCTCTGGAAGGCGGCGATCAGCGGCCGGGCCAGGTCGCTGTCCAGCGAGGAATAGATCAGCAGCTCCTCGTCCGTCCGGCCGGACGGGGGCGGGAAAAGCGTGGTCTCGGCAAGGCTCGCCCCGGCGGCAAGGACAAGGGCGACGGCTGGCAGAAGGGCGGGCAGGCACATGATCGGGCCAGATTGCCCGAGCCGCGCCCGGTTCACAAGCGGCCGGTTCATCGGCCTTGGGCTACTTGGCCCGGTTCACAAGGCCCCCGCGCGCCGCTAGGCTGACGGCCGGAAGGGGGCGGCATGCGCATCTTGCTGGTCGAGGACAATCTTTCGCTGGCCGAAGGGCTTGCACAGCTGCTGCGCCAGTCGGGCTATGCGGTGGACGTGGTGCATGACGGCGCCTCGGCCGAGGCGCTGGCGGCGGCCGAAAGTTTCGACCTGGTGATCCTGGACCTGAACCTGCCGCAGATGGACGGGCTGACGGTGCTGCGCGCCATGCGGGCACGGCGCAACCCGGCCGCGGTGATGATCCTGACCGCGCGCGGCACGCCCGAGGAGCGGGTGCGCGGCCTGGACCTGGGCGCCGACGACTATCTGATCAAGCCCTTCGACATCGGCGAGTTCGAGGCGCGCATCCGCTCGCTGCTGCGCCGGCAGGCCGGGCTGCGCACCGCGACGGTCAGTTTCGGCGGGCTGACCTTCGACCAGAATAGCCGCAGCTTCGCGGTGGGCGAGCAGGCCCTGGACCTGCCGGCGCGCGAACGCGGGCTGCTGGAACTGCTGATCACCCGCGCCGGCAAGGTGGTGCCGCGCGAAAGCATCGTGCAGTCGCTGACCTCGCTGGAAGACGATCTGTCCGCCAACGCCATCGAGCAATATGTCAGCCGGCTGCGCAAGCGGCTGGCCCCGGCCGGGCTGACGGTCAGGACGGCGCGCGGCATCGGCTATTTCCTGGACCGGGCCGAACCTTGAGCGCCGGCCCGCCGCCAGGGCCCCGCGGGGCGCATCCGCCGGGCCGCCCCTTCTCGATCCGCCGCCGGCTGCTTTTGTGGCTGCTGGTGGCCACGGCGGTCTTCGGGGCGCTGGCGCTGGTCGATACCTGGCGCGAGGCCAAGCGCATGGCAACGGCGCTGGCGGACCGGGTGCTGGCCGGCTCGGCCCTGGTGATCGCCGAGCGCGCCTCGCTGGACGAGGACGGGCTGATCGCCATCGAGATCCCCTACGGCGCGCTGGAAATGCTCAGCTCGGCGGCCGAGGACCGGGTGTTCTATCGCGTCGACGGGCCGCCCGGACGGCTGGTCACCGGCTATGGCGACCTGCCGGTGGCAGCGGCCGTGCCGGGCGGCGACCCGGCCTTTTCGGATGGCAGCTTCCGCGGCGAGCCGGTGCGGGTGGCCAGCCTGGCCCGCGCCGCCTCGACCGGCATCGACGAGGTGCCCTTCATCGTCACCGTGGCCGAGACCACCAGCGCGCGCGAGGAACTGACCCGCACCATCCTGATGCGCTCGGCGCTGCGGCTTCTGCTGATGATGCTGGGCGCGGCGCTGATCGTCGGCATCGCGGTGACCGTCTCGCTGCGGCCGCTGCACCGGCTGGGCGAGGCCATCGCCACCCGCAGCCCCGACGATCTGGGCCCGGTCGAGACGCCGGTGCCATCAGAGGTGCGCGGGCTGGTCGGCACCATCAACGGCTTCATGCTGCGGCTGAAATCGGCGCTGGACGGGCTGCGCAACTTCACCGGCAATGCCGGGCACCAGCTGCGCACGCCGCTGGCGGTGGTGCGCACCCAGC
Organism: Paracoccus simplex; assembly: GCF_042648325.1. NCBI lineage: Bacteria > Pseudomonadati > Pseudomonadota > Alphaproteobacteria > Rhodobacterales > Paracoccaceae > Paracoccus > Paracoccus simplex. Next base: position 31,105 of record NZ_JBHRXE010000013.1, read on the forward strand.
TGGCGCTGGCGGCGCGGGCGCCGACCCTGGCCGAGGCGCAGGCCGCCGCCGCCAAGGGCGATGCCGCCGTCGCCCATGCCGAGCGCATCCTCGCCCAGCTGCTGCTGCTGGCCAAGGTCGACGCGGCGGCCGGGCGGGCCCTGGCGCCCATCGACCTGGCCGCGCTGGCCCGCGACCTGGCTGCCGAGCAGATCCCCGCCGCCGCCGAATCCGGCATCGACCTGGGCTTCGAGGGGCAGGGGCCGCTGCCCATCCGCGCCGAGCCGCTGCTGCTGGGCGAGGCGCTGCAAAACCTGGTCTCGAACGCGATCCTGCATACCGGCCGCGGCGCCGTGGTCACCATCCGCGTGCGGCGCGAGGCCGGCACGGCTGTGGTCGAGGTCGAGGATGACGGGCCCGGCATTCCCGCTGAGGCCCGCGCCGCCGCCGTGGGCCGCTTCGCCCGCGGCCAGACCCAGGGACCCGGCATGGGGCTGGGCCTGCCGGTGGTGGAGGAGATCGCCCGGCTGTTCGGCGGTGCGCTGAGCCTGCACCAGGGCGCGGGCGGGCGCGGGCTTTGCGCGCGGATCCGCTTCCCGCTGGCCGACTGACCGCCCCGCCCCTTTACATGGCCGGCAATTCGGCCCAAGGGCTTACAAACTGGGCAGTTGCGGCGCTACCGTGATGAATTGGGATGATTTCCGCATAATCTCCGCGATCTGCAAGACCGGCTCCTTCGCCAGGGCGGCACGGCTTCTGCAGATCGACGAGACCACGGTCGGCCGCCGGGTGGGGCGGATCGAGGCGGGGTTGGAGATGCCGCTGTTCGAGCCCGCCGACGGCATGCGCCGCCCGACGGGCGGCTGCCTGGCCATCCTGCGCCCGCTGCAGGAGATGGAGGCCGCCGCCGCCCGCATCCAGCGGGCGCTGCGCCAGCAGGACTATGCCGACCGGGTGTTTCGCATCTCGACCGTGGCCGCCATCGCCGAACACTGGCTGGCGCCGCATCTGCCGCATCTGCTGCAGGAATTGCCGGAACTGTCGCTGAGCATCGACACCTCGGACGACAATGTCGAGATGTCGCGATGGGAGGCCGATTTCGCGCTGCGCCTGGGCCGGCCGAAATACGGCACCTTCCTGATGCGCCGGATCGGCGAGATCGGCTTCTCGCTGGTCCGGCCGCGCGACCTGGCGCCCGAAGCCGAGGTGCTGGCCGCCTATCCGCAGATGCTGGCCGACACCCCCGAGATGCTGGGCCTGCTGTCGAGGCTCCGGGGCCGGGCCATCCGGCTCGAGACCGCCAATCTGAACCTGATCCGCGCCATGCTGGACAGCGGGCGCGGCATCGGCATCCTGCCCGATCTGATGGTGCAGGGCCTGCTTCGGCGGGACGATGTCAGCGTCACTCCGATGCCGATCACGCGCGAGGTCTGGCTGCTGTCGCAGCCGCATCTGCGCAATGACGAACTGGCCCGCAGGCTGTCCGAATGGTGCGCCACGCTGTTCCCCGCACGGCGGGACGCCTAGGCATCCACCACCAAAGGATGAATTGCCCGCCGCTTTCCGCGACTCTCGATTTTTTTGCCAATGAGTTGTTTTTACTTCATAAATCAAAGTGTCTAATGGATTCCCTCTGCCCCTGCATTTTCGCAGCCCCGGGCTGCAGAGAAACTCATTTCACCTTCGGGAAACAGCACGCAGTCTGCGGTTGAAACGGGTCCAAGCGGTATTGTGACGCTGCGACGGGAGGCCGCGACGACCCGTGAACCGAACGAGAGGAGGCGTGCGGTGACTTCCATTGATGATTTCCGGTTGCAGACGGGCGAGACCGTCGGCGTCCCCGATTGCGACGTCTTTCCCGACAGTTTCTCGCGCGGCAGCCGCCTTGCCGTGCTGGGCCTCAGCCTGGCGGCCGGGCTGGCCGGCGGCCTGCTGCTGAGCGAGGCGGGCTCGGGCATGGCGCTGTGGGGCTGCATCGGCCTGGCGGCCTTTGCCGGCGGCCTGCTCTCCACCTGGTCGCCCTGCGGCTATTCCTCGATCTCGTTGCTGCGGCCGACCGGCAAGGGGGCCAAGGCGCTATTGGGCTGGCTGCCGACCTTTGCCATGCACGGGCTGGGTTATGCCGCCGGCGCGCTGATCCTTGGCGCGCTGCTGGGGGCGATCGGCATGATGGCCGGGTTCTCGGGCTTCGCCACCGGTTTCGGCCTGGCGGTGCTGGCGCTGATCGGCCTGGCCTATGGGGCGCATCAGCTGGACTTCCTGCGCGTGCCCTATCCGCAGCGCCGGGCGCAGGTGCCGCATGACGCGCGCCAGCGCTTTCCGAAATGGGTGGTCGGCGGGCTTTACGGCCTGTCGCTGGGCCTGGACTACCTGACCTATGTGCAGACCCCGCTGCTTTACATGATGACGGCGGCCGCCATCCTGACCGGCAATGTCGCCGAGGCCATCGCCATCATCGCGCTGTTCAATCTGGGACGCTTCCTGCCGGTGGCGGTGAACCTGTTCCCGGTGACGGATTACGCCATCCAGGCCTGGCTGGGTCGCCATCAGGAGCGCGCGGCCATCGTGGACGGCGCCATCCTGACCGCGCTGGGGGCCGGGTTCGCCGTTCTGGCGCTGGTCTGACTATCCGCTGAACTACCCTGTTTTTCTGCATGACCCACCATCCGGCTGCCCGGATGGTCCGGGTCGGATACACACGAGGGAGGAAACCATGGCTCTTTCACGCAGAGCGACCATCAAGGACACGAGGCTTCTGGGCCTGTGCGCGACCTCTTTCCTGCTGGCTGCCGGACCCGCCATGGTCCAGGCCCAGGAAAGCGGCGCGGCGGAACCGGCCGCGGCCACGGCTGCCGCTGAAACGCCCGAGGCCGGCCAGACCGAGGGCCAGCGCGCCGCCGCCGAGGCCGCGCAGCAACTTGCCGCCGGCGAGGCCGACGAGCCGGTGATCCTGAACGCGCCCAAGCCCGATGCCCGGCGCGTCTATGTGCAGGATCCGGCGCATTTCGCCGCCATCACCCAGCAGTTCGTCATCGACGGTTCGAGCGGCGAGGTGCTGGGCATGACCGATGGCGGCTTCCTGCCGCAGCCGGTGGTGGCCGATGACGGCTCGCTCTTTGCCCAGGCCAGCACGGTGTTCTCGCGCATCGCCCGGGGCACCCGCACCGATTACATCGAGGTCTTCGATCCGGAGACGCTGCAGCCCACCGCCGATATCGAGCTGCCCAAGGACGCGCGCTTCCTGGTCGGCACCTATCAGTGGATGAACGCGCTGACGCCGGACAACAAGTCCTTCCTGTTCTACCAGTTCTCGCCGGCGCCCGCGGTGGGCATCGTCGATCTGGAGAACAAGAAGTTCGACCGCATGGTCGACGTGCCGGACTGCTATCACATCTTCCCGGCCAGCCCGACGGTGTTCTACATGAACTGCCGCGACGGCAGCCTGGCGCGGGTCGATGTTTCCGAGGCCGAGCCCAAGGTCTCGAACAGCAAGGTCTTCCACACCGAGGAAGAGCTGCTGATCAACCACCCCGCCTATACGACCCGCACCGGGCGGCTGGTCTGGCCGACCTATACCGGCAAGATCTACCAGATGGACCTGACCGCCGAGGAACCCAAGTTCCGCGAGCCGATCGAGGCGCTGACCGAGGCCGAGCGCGCCGATGGCTGGGCGCCGGGCGGCTGGCAGCAGGTCGCCTATCACCGCGGCTCGGACCGCATCTTCCTGCTGGTCGACCAGCGCGACCAGCACAAGCACAAGACCGCCAGCCGCTTCGTCGTGGTGCTGAACGCCGCCACCGGCGAGCGCATCGGCAAGATCGAGATGGGCCACGAGATCGACTCGATCAATGTCAGCCAGGATGCCGAGCCGCTGCTCTATGGCCTCTCGTCGGGCAGCCAGACCCTGCACATCTACGATGCCGCCTCGGGCGAGGAACTCCGCAGCGTGAACCAGCTGGGCCGCGGTCCGCAGATCCTCCTGACCCATGACATGGAGTCATGAGATGACGGCGCTTTTGCAGGAACCCCTGATCCTCTGGACCCTGCGCAGTTTCCTTGCGGCGCTGTTTGCGACCGCGGCGGTCTCGAAGCTGACCGGGATCGAGGAGTTCTACGGCGTGGTGCGGAATTTCCGCCTGCTGCCGGACGGGCCCAGCCGCGCGGTGGCCATGGTGCTGCCGGTGGCCGAGCTGGCCATCGCCGTGGCCCTGCTGGTCCCGGCGCTGGCCCGGCCCGCCGCCGTCGCTGCGGCGGTGCTGCTGGCGGTCTTCGGTCTCGCCATCGCCGTCAACGTGCTGCGCGGGCGCACGCAGATCGACTGCGGCTGCTTTCGCGGCGGCATGAAGCAGCACATCAGCTGGCTGCTCGTCGGCCGCAACGCCGGGCTGACCGGGCTGGCCCTGGCGCTGGCCGCGCTGCATCCGGTCGCGCGCCCGGCCGGGGCGGTCGAACTGACCACCGGTCTGATCGCCGGCGCGGTGCTCATGCTTCTCTATTTCAGCGCATCGCTGCTGGGCGGGCTCTCCGCCACGCAGAACGCAACCTCTACAGCGAAAGGCCGCTGACATGACGTTTCTGATTGCCTCGAACATCCTGCTTTGGATCGCCTTCCTGGGCGTGACGGTGGTCATGCTGGGCCTGATGCGGCAGATCGGGCTGCTGCACGAGCGCTCGTCGCCCATGGGCGCCATGATCACCGATCACGGCCCGGATATCGGCGACCAGGCGCCGGAATTCGACCTGCCCGACTATTTCGGCCGCTCGGTGCATATCGGCGGCGCCTCGGCCGAAGGCCGGCCGACGCTGCTGATGTTCACCGCGCCCACCTGCCCGGTCTGCGACAAGCTGTTCCCGATCATCAAGTCCATCGCCAAGGCCGAGAAGATCGGCGTGGTGATGATCAGCGACGGCGCCCCCGAGGAGCACGCCCGCTTCCTCAAGAACCACGAGCTGGGCCAGATCCGCTATGTCGTCTCGGCCGAGATCGGCATGGCCTTCCAGGTCGGCAAGATCCCCTATGGCGTGCTGCTGGATGCCAAGGGCGAGATCAAGGCCAAGGGGCTGACCAACACGCGCGAGCACCTGGAAAGCCTGCTGGAAGCCGACAAGACCGGCTTTGCCTCGCTGCAGCAGTTCATGGCCAGCCGCAAGAAGAACGCGGCCTGACCCGGCCGTTCCCGTCTCGACCCAAGCTGAGGGAGGATCAACGATGCTGGGGAACTTCAGATTCGATGCCATGGTCGAAAGACTGTCCCGCCGGGTGGCCGGCCGCACCAGCCGCCGCGGCGCCATCGGCCGGATCGGCACGGTGCTGGCCGGAGCGGCCATCGTGCCGCTGCTGCCGGTGGACCGGCGCGGCCGCGTCAGCCGCGCCAATGCGGCCTCGGCGCCGGAAGGCGCCGACCCGCGCGCCAAATGGCAGCCGCAGGACCATGACGTGCAGGCCTGCGACTACTGGCGGCACTGCTCGATCGACGGCAACATCTGCGACTGCTCGGGCGGTTCGCTGACCAACTGTCCGCCGGGCACCAAACTTGCCACCGCGTCCTGGGTGGCCAGTTGCTACAACCCGACCGACGGGCAAAGCTACCTGATCGCCTATCGCGACTGCTGCGGCGCGAACGTCTCGGGCCGCTGCCCCTGCCTGAACACCGAGGGCGAGCTGCCGGTCTACCGCCCGGAATTCGCCAATGACATCATCTGGTGCTTCGGCGCCGAGGATGACGCCATGACCTATCACTGCACCATCTCTCCCATCGTCGGCAAGGCCAGCTGACGATCCCTGCCGGACGCGACCTCCGCCCGGGCCAGCCCGGCCGCGTCCGGCACCCTTTCCCCGAAGAGGAGCTTTCCATGAATTTCGCAATGAAGTCGCGGGCCGTCCTGACCGCCCTGATGCTGACGGCCTCCGGCGCCACCGCAACCCTGGCGGCCGATGCGATCACCGTGCCCAACGCGGCCGCGGTGCCTGCCGCCGAAGTCCCGGCCGAAGCCATCGTCGTCAATATCAACAAGATGAAATACGACCAGCCCGAGCTGAAGGTGAAGCCCGGCGACACCGTCTACTGGATCAACAAGGAAGTCATGCCGCACAACGTCGCCTTCAAGAAGGGCGAGGTGGGCGACGAGCCCTTCAAGGGCGACATGCTGAAGAAGGACCAGGCCTATTCCATCACCTTCAACGAGGCCGGGGCCTATGAATATCACTGCACCCCGCATCCCTTCATGCGCGCCAAGGTGATCGTCGAGTGAATCGCGGGAAAGGAACCGGCCATGTGGATCCCCTATGACATCCGCGCCGCGTTGAAGGCGGAAAGCAGCCGCGACAGCATCAGCCTGTCGCGGGCCGACATCCGCACGCGCGAATTTCTGGTCGGCTTCTTCCTGCGCAATCCGGTGACCCAACTGTGGGAACTGGACCTGCTGGTCCCCGGCGACCTGCCGCTGGCGGGGCCGGAAGCGGGCGGAATGCGGATCAGCCTGCACGGGAACGAGGGCGGCAAGCTGGCCGAGATCCTCTGCCGGCTCGATGCCGCCTCGGCCGAGGAGGCGCTGGATCGCGCCCATGCCGATATCGAGCGGCGCATCCAGCGTTATCTGGTCGAGACCGGGCGCGGCATGGCCATCGCCGGCTGGCGCATCGCCGACATGGCGCATGGCGCCCGCTGGCGCTGCACGCCCTTCCGTCCCAGCGCCATGCAGCTGGACTTCGCCGCGCTGGCCCCGATCGAACCGGACCTGGCGCCGGTCGTCGGGCTGTTCCAGCGCGCCCGCAATGCGCCCGATGCCGCCAGCCGCCTGCTGGCCGGCTTCGCCGTGCTGCACGCCGCCGCCAGCGGCCATGCCGCGCTGGCGCGCTCGGGTGCGGAAGCCCTGCGGGTCAGCGAGGAGATGCTGATCCATTCCGGCGCGCTGAACGCCCCCGAGGATCTGCTGGGCCTTGGCCTTGCGGATCTGATCGCGGTGCTGCGGCCGCATCACGACCGGCTGTTCGCGCCCGACGGGGTGCTGGCGCCGCTGGCGGACGGTCTGCCGGCGCAAAAGCACCTGTCGCAGCTTGCCAATCTGGCGGATCTGGTCGCGCATCGGCTGATCGCGGCCGAGATCCGCGCCCGCAGCAGCCTGGCCGCCTGCCGTGCCGCGGCGGCGGGGCAGGGGGTCGAGGTCTGATCGTCATGCCGCGTTTTCATCCCCTGCCGTCCCTGCTTTTGCCGCTGATGCTGGCCGGTGCCGTGGTGACGGTGGGCGCCGCGGCCGGGCGCGACCAGCGCCTGCCCTCGGGCGAGGCGGCGCCGGAACTGGCCGAGCTTGGCCGGCGGCTGTTCCACGACCCGGCGCTGTCGCGGGGCGGGACGCAGTCCTGCGCCACCTGCCACGACCCGGAACAGGCCTTCACCGACCCGCGCGAGGGCGCGGCGGGCCGGGCGGTGTCGCTGGGCGACGACGGCATCTCTTACGGCGACCGCAACACGCCGACGCTGAGCTATGCGGCGCTGAGCCCGGTCTTTCACCGCGACGAGAAGGGCCGCTACAAGGGTGGCCAGTTCTGGGACGGGCGTGCCGACGATCTTCAGGATCAGGCTGGCCAGCCGATGCTGAACCCGGTCGAGATGGCGATGGCCGACAAGGCGGCGGTGGTCGGACGGCTGCGCGACGATCCGGACTATCGCGACAGTTTCGCGACGCTGTTCGGCCCCGATGCGCTGGAGGATGTCGGCCGCGCCTTCGAGCATACCACCGCTGCCCTGGCCGCCTATCAGCACGGCGAGGAGTTCCTGCCCTTCGATTCCCGCTTCGACCGCTGGCAGCGCGGCGAGGCCAGCCTGACCGCGCAGGAGGAATTCGGCTATACCGTCTTCATGACCTGGAACTGTCGGCTGTGCCACCAGCTGCAGAAGCAGGGCGTGGTCGAGCGCGAGACCTTCACCAGCTTCGAGTTCCACAATATCGGCGTGCCGGTGAACCAGGCCGCCCGCGCCGCCAACGGTCTGGGTGCGGACCATGTCGACCGGGGACTGCTGGCGCGGCCGGGGATCGACGATCCGGCCCAGGCCGGGCGCATCAAGGTGCCGACATTGCGCAACATCGCGGTCACCGGCCCCTATATGCACAATGGCGTGTTTCGGGATCTGCGCACCGCCGTGCTATTCTATAACAAATATACCAGCCGCCGGCCCGCCTCGCGCATCAATCCCGAGACCGGCGAGGATTGGGGTCCGCCCGAGGTGGCCGAGAACCTGTCGCTGGCCGAGCTGCAATCCGGGCTGATGCTGGACGAGGCCCGCGTCGATGCGCTGGTGGCCTTTCTCGAGACCCTGACCGACCGGCGCTACGAGCCGCTGCTGGCCGAGCAGAAACGCGCAGCCGAGGAGGCGGCCCGGACCGACTGAAGACCCGGAGGAGAGCAGGATGGCATCCAGCAAGCGCAAGATGAACCGTCGCACGGCCATGCAGGAACTGGCCCGCGGGGCAGGGGCGGCCTGTCTGGGCGGGTTCTCGCTGGCGGCGCTGGTCGAATCCGCCGCGCGCGCCGATGCCCGCGCCCTGCGCCCGCCGGGGGCGCTGCCCGAGGAGGATTTCCTGGCCGCCTGCGTGCGCTGCGGGCTTTGTGTGCAGGCCTGCCCCTATGACACGCTGTCGCTGGCCGAATGGGGGCAAGAGGCGGCGGTCGGCACGCCCTTCTTCACCCCGCGCGCCGAGCCCTGCTACATGTGCAAGGACGTGCCCTGCGCAAGAGCCTGTCCGACCGGGGCGCTGGACCGCGACATCGCCTCGATCCGCGATGCCGACATGGGCGTCGCCGTGCTGGTCGGACACGAGGACTGCCTGAACTACAAGGGCATGAATTGCAGCATCTGCGTCCGGGTCTGCCCGATCCGCGGCGATGCGATCACGCTCGAGCCCGGCGAGGTCGACGGCCGCGCCATCATGATTCCGACCGTGCATTCCCAGCATTGCACCGGCTGCGGCACCTGCGAGAAGCATTGCGTCACCGGCCATGCCTCGATCCGGGTGCTGCCGCGCGACCTGGGGCTGGGCGGCGCCGGCCGCAACCGCGCGGGGAGGCCGGCATGATCGGGCCGCTGATTTCCGAGAACCGCCGGCTCAGCGTCGCGGCGCGCGGCTGGCTGCGCTCGCATAAATGGTGGCTGATGCGGCGGCTGACCCAGGTCTCGTTGCTGGGCCTGTTCATGCTGGGGCCGTGGCTGGGGATCTGGATCGCACGCGGCAATTTCGCCGCCAGCGACATCGCCGGCCTGGTGACGCTGGCCGATCCCTATATCCTGGTGCAGGGCCTGTTCGGCGGCACCTCGCCGGCCTGGCCGGTGCTGAGCGGGGCGATCCTGATCGCGCTGGCCTATCTGGTGCTGGGTGGCCGGGCCTATTGCGGCTGGGTCTGCCCGGTCAATGTCGTGACCGACACCGCCTTCTGGCTGCGCGAGAAGACCGGGCTGACCCGCGACCGCAAGCTGGACCGGCGCACCCGGCTGTTCATTCTGGCCGGAACGCTGCTCGCCTCGTTCCTGACCGGCGCCGCGGCCTGGGAATTCGTCAACCCGGTCAGCCTGTTGCAGCGCGCCTTCATCTCGGGGATCGGGCTTGGCTGGGCGATCATCCTGGCGGTGTTCCTGCTGGACCTGTTCGTCTCGCGCCGGGCCTGGTGCAGCCATCTCTGCCCGGTCGGGGCCTTCTACGGGCTGATCGGCCGCTTCTCGCTGGTCCGGGTTTCGGCCGCGCGGCGGGACGCCTGCACCGATTGCGGCGCCTGTTTCAACATCTGCCCCGAGCCGCATGTCATCGTGCCGGCGCTGAAGGGCAAGGCCAGCCCGCTGATCCTGTCCGGCGATTGCCAGAATTGCGGCGGTTGCATCGACGCCTGCCCGGTCGATGTGTTCCAGATCTCTGGCCGCAAACCCTGGCTGCACGGCTCGCGGCAGGCCGCGCCGGTGTCGGAGACGCCCTGAGCACGGGCGAAGCCTGCGCCGCCGGATTCGCCTCGGTTGCATCGCCGCTTTCCCCGCGCCGCGGAACCGGGCAGAGTCGCGGCATCGTCCCCCTGCCATGGATCCCCTGCATGTCTTATGTCCTGCCCGTTCCCGCCACGCCCTCGGTCCCGGTCACCGGCCGCGGCGAACGTTTCGCGGTGCGCCGCATCTTCTGCGTCGGCCGCAACTATGCCGATCATGCGCGCGAGATGGGCCACGACCCGGACCGCGAGCCGCCCTTCTTCTTTTCTAAGCCGGCCGATGCGCTGCTGACCGACGATGCGCCGCTGCCCTATCCGCCGCTGACCGCGGACCTGCATTACGAGGCCGAACTGGTCGTCGCCATCGGCCGCGGCGGCAGCGACATCCCGGTCGAGCGGGCGCCGGATCACGTCTGGGGCTATGCCGCCGGGAACGACTTCACCCGCCGCGACCTGCAGGCCGAGGCGAAGCGGCTGGGCCGCCCCTGGGACATGGCCAAGGGCTTCGACCATTCCGCCGCCTGCGGGGCGATCACCCCGGCGGCAGAACTGGGGCGGCTCGACCATGGTCGCATCGTCTCGACGGTCGATGGCGTGCTACGCCAGCAGGGCGACCTGAGCCAGATGATCTGGTCGGTGCCCGAGATCGTCGCCATCCTGTCGCGCCATGTCGCGCTGGCGGCCGGCGATCTCATCTTCACCGGCACACCGGCGGGGGTTGGCGCGTTGTCCCGCGGCGCGCAGGTGGTGGTCGAGATCGACGGCCTCGCCCCGCAGCGCACCCGGGTGATCTGAGATCGCGGCCTGCGCGCCGTTGCCGGATCGCGATTGTTCGGCACCGCTGCCGCAAAGCAAAACGACCGCGGATCGCTCCGCGGTCATCCTGTGGGATCAGCAGCCCGGTTCAGCTAAAGACGGGACGGCTGTGCTGAACGTGACGGACGGTCATCCGCCGCGATTTCCGGCCCGAAGGGATCGGACGCGCCGGGGTCGGAGCGAAATCCGCATCGCGCAGTTGCGGGAACAGCGCGAAAATCTCTTCCCGGGCTGCCGCGCCGACCGATTTCAGCGCCTCGGTGCCGGTATAAAGCGATTCCGTGGCGGCGCCGTTGGAATTCACCACCTCGTGGTTCTCGAACAGGATGTGGAAATACTCCACCTCGGCCACGTCCTCGGCAATATCGACGCCCTCGATCTGCAGAAGCTGCTTGGCGGCGACAAGCACCTCCATCGCCCCGAACATCTTGAGCGCGATCTTCGAGCGCACCAGGACGCGGTGCTGCGGCGAAACCACCAGGTCGGTCGAAGGCGTCAGGTCGCCAAGCGCGCCGGCCTTGATGCGGATCGGGCGCAGTTTCGGCTGCGCGGTCAGGGCGGCGGCGGCCAGTTTGACCGAGCCGATCCAGCGCACCGGCTGCAGCCCGTGATCGCGGGTGCGGACCAGATCGCCCACCGTCAGCGTCTCGACGGCGACGAAACCGTCCCGGGTCTCGATCAGGGTGCCGGCGGTGAAGCAGGGCACGACATCCTCGTCATCCAGCGGCAGCGTGCCTTCGGGATCATAGGCGACGTTGACGATCAGGGTGTCGAGCGTCTGCTGCAGCGTGCCGAGGATCGGCGCCAGCAACGGATTGCTGTTGAGTTCGGACAGGTTGATGTCCGCGAGGTTGACGGGAAGCCCAGCCACGGTGCCTTGGATATTCAGGCCGATATGGCTGGCATCCAGCGGCTCGTCGGTGACGAAATAGGTGTTGCCATCCTCGCCGACGACATAGGAACCGCTGATGGGATTGAGCTGGATGGTCACGCCGAGAAGAGGCGGCAGACCGATGGATGCCGTCGCCGTCGAAAGCGTGCCGGTGCCGGCGAAGGTGCCGGTCAGTTCCGGATTCTGCTCGGTATCCACCAGCGACACGTCGTCGCCGCGGGTCAGGGTGGTGGCCGAATTGGCGTCCACGTCATACTGGCTGAATTCGTTCGAGCCGCTCAGTTCGTTCAAGAGCAGGTTGTTGCCCAACGACAGAACCGGCGTGGTTGCGGTCAGGTCGATGGTCGCATCAGGGATTTGAGTATAATATGCCATGTTTCACCCAAAGTCAGACCGGTGGTCAATCACCGAGTCGAGGTTTTTCAAATGTCCGGACAGGGGGAATGCACACCCGACGGACGCCAACACATGGTACGCTAAGAACACGCGCCGCGCGGGAATCAATACGACAAAAAGTTGATTCAGCGACGACGCATACTCTCTATGCGTCTTTTCCCGTGAGCACGCAACTGTTTTGAGGCCGTCAAGCCTTCCAAGAATTCTGCAAGAAAGGCGGATGATTCGGGCAGATAAACGAAAGGCATAGGGGAATCGGGTTTTCTGCGTAAACCGCAGTTATTTTCACCGCCTCCGCGGTCACGCGGATCTTCTGGCAGACCAAAAACCTTTTGAAAGTCAGGCGACGCCGGACCGGCACGGGGCAGCGGGTCAGCCCCGCGCATCCTCAAGCATCATCCGCGCCGCCTTTTCCGCGATCATCATCACCGGGGCGTTGGTATTGCCGCTGGTGATCGTCGGCATCACCGAGGCATCGGCGATCCGCAGCCGGCCAAGCGCCCGCATCCGCAGCCGCGCATCGACCACCGCGCCGTCATCGGCGCCCATGCGGCAGGTGCCGACCGGATGGAAGATGGTGGTGCCGACGGCGCCGGCCGCCCTGGCCAGATCCTCGTCGCTCTGGAAGGCGATGCCGGGGACGTGCTCCTCGGGGTTGAAGCGGTTGAAGGCCGGCTGCGCCGCGATCTTGCGTGCCAGGCGGATGGCACGCACCGCAACCTCGCGGTCGGCCTTGGCCGAAAGGTAATTCGGGCGGATCGCGGGATGGGCGCGGAAATCCGGCCCGGCGACATGGACCGAGCCGCGGCTTTCCGGGCGCAGGTTGCAGACCGAGGCGGTCATGGCCGGGAAGGGATGCACGGGGTCGCCGAACTTGTCGAGGCTGACCGGCTGGACGTGGAATTCCAGGTCCGGGGTCGCCTTGTCCGGCCCCGAGCGGGTGAAGATGCCGAGCTGGCTGGGCGCCATCGACATCGGGCCCGAGCGTTTCAGCAGATATTCCAGCCCGATCGCCGCCTTGCCCATCAGGCGCGAGGCCTTCTCGTTCAGCGTCGGCACGCCGCGCACCTTGTAGACCAGCCGCAATTGCAGATGGTCCTGCAGGTTCTCGCCCAGGGACGGAACCTCGACCTGCGGGGTGATGCCGGCGGCCTGCAACACCTCGCCACGGCCGATGCCGGAATGTTCGAGGATCTGCACCGAGCCGATGGCGCCCGCCGCCAGCACCGTCTCGCGCATCGCGCGGACCTCGCGGCGCTGGCCCTGATGGTGGAAGACGACGCCCGTGACCGCGCCCGCCTCGATCACCAGCCGCTCGACCTCGGCGCCGGTCAGGATGCGCAGGTTGGGGCGGTTCCGCACCGGGCGCAGGAAGGCGCGGGCCGCGCTCCAGCGCCAGCCGCTGCGCTGGGTCACGTCGAAATAGCCGCCGCCCTCGTTGTCGCCCCGGTTGAAATCCTCGGTCCGGGGGATGCCGGCCTGTTCCGCCGCATCCATGAAGGCGTCGAGCACCGCCCAGCGGACCCGCGCCGTCTCGACCCGCAATTCGCCGCCGGCGCCGTGCATGGCATCGCCGCCGCGATAATGGTCCTCCTGCGCCTTGAACAGCGGCAGCACGTCGTCCCAGCCCCAGCCGGTGCAGCCAAGCTGGCGCCAATGGTCGTAATCCGCCGCCTGCCCGCGCATGTAGATCATACCGTTGATCGAGGAGCAGCCGCCCAGCACCCGGCCGCGCGGGTAAAGCAGCGCGCGGCCGTTCAGCCCCGGCTCGGGCTGGGTGCTGTAGCCCCAATCGGTGCGCGGGTTGCCGATGCAATAGAGATAGCCGACCGGGATGTGGATCCAGTGGTAATTGTCGCGCCCGCCGGCCTCCAGCAGCAAGACCCGGGTGCCGGGATCGGCGCTGAGGCGATTGGCCAGCACGCAGCCGGCGCTGCCCGCGCCGATCACGATATAGTCGTAGCTTTCCATCGGATACTCCATGCAGGGCCCCCGCTTGCACGCGGGGGCCGCACCATCACGATTCGGAGCGGAACCCCAGTTTCCGACCGAGCTTGGTTGCGAAGAACTCGCCCACCAGGCCGCGGCGGAACAAGAGCACGCAGACCATGAAGACGAGGCCGGTGATGATCGTCACCGGGAAGTCCGAGGTGGCGAGGAAGTTCTGCAGGCTCACCACCAGCCCGGCGCCGACGATGGGACCGAAGAGCGTGCCGATGCCGCCCAAAAGCGTCATCAGGATCACCTCGCCCGACATCTGCCAGGCCACGTCGGTCAGGGTGGCGAACTGGAAGATCAGCGCCTTGACCCCGCCGGCCAGCCCGGCCAGCGCCGCCGACATCACGAAGGCGCCCAGCTTGTAATGCTGCACCGAATAGCCGAGCGAGATCGCGCGTTGTTCGTTCTCGCGGATCGACTTCAGGATCATGCCGAAAGGCGAGTTCACGAAGCGCCGGATGATCAGCAGACCGATCACGAAGACCGCCAACACGAAGTAATACATGTTCATCGGCCGGTTCAGGTCGATCAGCCCGAACAGATGCCCGCGCGGCACCGACTGGATGCCGTCCTCGCCATGGGTGAACGGGGCTTGCAGACAGAAGAAGAAGAACATCTGCGACAGCGCCAGGGTGATCATGGCGAAATAGATGCCCTGGCGGCGGATGGCGATGGCGCCGATCACCAGCCCCAGCCCGGCCGCGCCGGCGACGCCCAGCAGGATGCCCGCCTCGGGTGGCCAGCCCCAGACCTTGACCGCATGGGCGGTGAAATAGGCCGCGCCGCCGAAGAAGGCGGCATGGCCGAAGGACAGCAGCCCGGTATAGCCCAGCAGCAGGTTGAAGGCCGAGGCGAAGAGCGCGAAGGCCAGCAGCTTCATCAGGAAGATCGGGTAGAGGAACATCGGCGCCACCAGCAGCCCGGCCAGGGCCAGGGCGATCAGCAGCAGCCGGGCCTGGCCGGCGCGGGGATGGGCCGCGACCGGATCCGGGGCGGCGGTTTCGGTTTTCCCGGCCATGTCAGGCCTCCTTTCCGAAAAGGCCCGCGGGCCGCAGGATCAGGACGATCGCCATGATCACGAAGATGACGATGTTCGAGGCCTCGGGGTAGAAGACCTTGGTCAGCCCCTCGACCACGCCCAGCAGATAACCGGTGACGATGGCGCCCAGGATCGAGCCCATGCCGCCAACCACCACCACCGCGAAGACGATGATGATCAGGTTCGAGCCCATCAGCGGGCTGACCTGATAGACCGGCGCCGCCAGCACGCCCGCGAAACCGGCAAGGCCCGCGCCAAGCGCATAGGTCAGGGTCAGCAGCAGCGGCACGTTGACGCCGAAGGCCTGCACCAGCGTGGGATTCTCGGTCGCGGCGCGCAGATAGGCGCCAAGCTTGGTCTTCTCGATCAAGAGCCAGACCCCGATGCAGACCGCCAGCGAGGCGACGACGACCCAGCCGCGATAGATCGGCAGGAACATGAAGCCCAGGTTCACCGCCCCGGTCAGTTGCGAAGGCGGCGCATAGGGCTTGCCCGAGGCGCCGAAGAAGTAACGAAACGTCCCCTCGATCGCCAGCGCCAGGCCGAAGGTGAACAGCAGGCCGTAGAGATGGTCGAGCTTGTAGAGCCGCGACAGCATCGTGCGCTCGACCACGGCGGCAAGGATGCCGACGATCAGCGGCGCCACGATCAGCGCCAGCCAGTAGTTGATGCCGCCCCAGTTCAGAAGCAGCAGCGCCGCGAAGGCGCCCAGCATGTATTGCGCGCCATGGGCGAAGTTGATGACCCGCAGCAGGCCGAAGATCACCGCCAGGCCCAGGGACAGCAGCGCGTAGAAGCTGCCGTTGATCAGCCCGACCAGCAGTTGCCCCATGAGCGCCTGGACGGGAATGCCGAAGATCATGGTCATGTCATACCCCCAGTTCGCGATGCAGCAGATCCATCTGCTGCGGCAGATCCCCGACCGGGAATTCCGCTGTCATCCGGCCGTGGTCCATCAGGTAGAAGCGGTCGGCGACCTTGGCGGCGAAGCGGAAGTTCTGCTCGACCAGCACCACGGTCATGCCGCGGGATTTCAGCTTCCGCAGCACCTCGCCGATGGCCTGGATGATGACCGGGGCCAGGCCCTCGGTCGGCTCGTCCAGCAGCAGGCAGCGCGCGCCGGTGCGCAGGATGCGGGCCATGGCCAGCATCTGCTGTTCGCCGCCGGACAGCTTGGTGCCCTGGGAATTGCGGCGTTCGTGCAGGTTCGGGAACAGCGCGTAGATTTCCGCCACCGACATGCCGCCTTCGGCCACCTTCGGCGGCAGCATCAGGTTCTCCTCGACCGAAAGGCTGGCGAAGATGCCGCGTTCCTCGGGCACGAAGCCCAGACCGGCGCGGGCGGTCTGGTGCAGGGGGACGCCCATCATGTCCTGGCCGGCAAAGGCGATCTTGCCGGTCCGCTTCCTGAGGATGCCCATGATGGTTCGCAGGGTGGTGGTCTTGCCCATGCCGTTGCGGCCCAGGATGCAGATCATCTCGCCTTCGTGGACATGCATGTTCACGCCATGCAGCACATGGCTTTCGCCATACCAGGCCTGCAGGTTTTCGACGGACAGCAGCGGCGCGGTCATGCCTCGGACCCCATATAGGCGGTGCGCACGCGCGGATCGGCCGAGACGGTGGCGTAATCGCCCGCCGCGATGATCTCGCCCCGTTGCAGCACGGTGACGCGGTGGCAGATGTCGGCCACGACGTTCAGGTTGTGTTCCACCATCAGCACGGCGCGTTGGCGGGCGACGTCGCGGATGATCCTGGCGACCATGGCCACGTCCTCCTGGCCCATGCCGGCCATCGGTTCGTCAAGCAGCAGCACCTCGGGATCGAGCGCGAGCGTGGTGGCGATCTCCAGGACACGCTTCCTGCCATAGGACAGGTCGGCGGCGCGATGGTCGCGCCAGGGGGCAAGGCCCAGCTGCTCGATCAACTGGTCGGCGCGGGCGTCGAGCCGGTCGAGCGACGAGAGCGGCAGCCAGAACTGCACCGCCAGCCCCGCCGGGCGTTGCAAGGCGACCTTGACGTTCTCGCGCACCGTCAGGTGCGGAAAGACCGCCGAGATCTGGAAGCTGCGCACCAGCCCCATGCGGGCGACCTTGTCGGGCGGCGTGCGGGTGATGTCCTGGCCCAGAAGCGTGATCCGCCCCCGGGTCGGCTGCAGGAACTTGGTCAGCAGGTTGAAGACCGTGGTCTTGCCGGCGCCGTTCGGGCCGATCAGGGCGTGGATGCGGGCATGCTCCACGTCCAGGTCGACATTGTTCACCGCCGTGAAACCCGCGAAATCCTTGCCGAGGCCGCGGGCGGAAAGCACCACCCGCGGCTCGGCCTGCATAGCAGGGGCGGCCGCCATCACTGGACCAGCGGGCAGCCGCTCTTGGCCGGATCAAGGAAGGCCTGGTCGCCGGGGATGGTGGCCAGAACGTTGTAATAGTCCCAGTCCTCCTTGATGTCGGCCGGGGCCTTGACCTCCATCAGATAGGCGTCCTTGATCAGCCGGCCGTTGGCGCCGACCTTGCCGCCCTGGGCAAAGACGTCGTCGACCGGCATCTCGTGCAGCTTCTTGGCGACGGCCTCGGTCTCGTCGGTGCCGGCCTCCTGGATCGCCTTCAGGTATTGCGTCACCGCCGAATAGGTGCCGGCATGAACCATGTTCGGCATCACGCCGGTGCGTTCCATGAAGCGCTTGCCGAACTCGGCCGATTGCGCGTCGCGGTTCCAGTAGAAGCTCTCGGTCAGGGTCAGGCCCTGTGCCGCCTCGGCGCCGAGGCCGTGCACCTCGGCGATCGAGAACAGCAGCGCCGCCAGCTTCTGCCCGCCGGCGGTGATGCCGAACTCGGCCGCCTGCTTGATGGCGTTCTGCGTGTCGAGGCCGGCATTGGCCAGGCCGATCACCTTGGCGCCCGAGGACTGCGCCTGCAGCAGGAAGGACGAGAAATCGGTCGTCGCCAGCGGGTGGCGCACGGCGCCGACCACGGTGCCGCCATGTTCCTTGACCACGTTCGAGGTCTGCTCCTCCAGCGAATAGCCGAAGGCATAGTCGGCGGTCAGGAAGAACCAGCTGTCGCCGCCCTCTTTCACCAGCGCGCCGCCGGTGCCGACCGCCAGCATGTGGGTATCATAGGCCCAATGGAAACCATAGGGCGTGCAGGCCTTGCCGGTCAGCTCGGTCGTGGCGGCGCCGGTGTTGATGGTGATCTTCTTCTTTTCCTGCGACAGCGCCTGCACGGCCAGGCCGACCGAGGAGGTGGTCAGCTCCATGATGCTGTCGACCTGCTCAGTGTCATACCATTGCCGGGCGATGTTCGAGGCGATGTCGGGCTTGTTCTGGTGGTCGGCGCTGACGATCTCGATCGGCGCGTCCAGAACCTTGCCGCCGAAATCCTCGACCGCCATTTTCGCGGCCTCGACCGAGTTCTTGCCGCCGAAATCGGCATAGACCCCGGACTGGTCGTTCAGGATGCCGATCCTGACCTTGCCGTCGGAAACCTCGGCCAGCGCGGGCGCGGCGGCAAGACCGACCGCAGCGGTCGTGAGCAGAATGTTTCGCACGTTTTCCTCCCAAGGATGGTCCCTTCCGGCGGTCCGTTCTGCCGGCCGGTTCGGGACGCTTTCTGTCATGGGGGCCGCCTTTATGCCGGCCGCCTCCCTGACGGAACGATGCAGCGGAATCGCCTTTGACACAAGCGTTCAGAGAAGTTTAATTTCATACAGATCCTGTGCATTTTTGAACAGATGGCCAATCTCGACTGGGACGACCTGCAATTCTTTCTGGCGGTGGTGCGAGAGCGGCAGCTTTCCCGCGCCGCGCGGCTGCTGGGCACCTCGCATGTCACGGTCTCGCGGCGGATCGACCGCCTGGAACAGGCGCTGAACACCCGGCTGTTCGAACGCAACCCCCGCGGCTACGAGCCCACCGCCGCCAGCCTGCGGCTGATCGAGACCGCCGAGCGCATGGAGGAGGCGGCAAGCCAGATCCCCCTGGACCGCGGCACTGCGGCGGGGCAGGTCCGTTCGCTGCGCCTGGCGATGCCGGAAGGGTTCGCCAGCCTGTTCTCGACCCATCTGCTGCCCGAGTTCATCGCGCGGTTTCCGCTGCTCTCGCCCGAACTCATCACCATGCCGCAGGTGCTGTCGTTGTCCCGGCGCGAGGCAGATATCTGGATCACCCTGGACCCGGTGACCAACGGTCCCTACCGCTCGGAACGGCTGGCGGACTACACCCTGCATCTTTACGCGACGCGGGACTATCTGCAGACCATGCCGCCGGTCCAAGCCCCCGCGGACCTGCGGCCGCACCGCATCATCGGCTATATCGAGGAGATGATCTTCGCGCCCGGGCTCGACTACCTGGGCGAGGTGCATCCGTCGCTGCGGGCGATAGTAAAAAGTTCCAGCATCTTCAACCAGCTCGCGGCGGTTCGCAATGGGCTGGGGGTCGGCGTGCTGCCCCATTACATCGCCAGGAAGTATCCGGAGTTGCAGATCGTGCTGCCCGATCAGGTGCGGCTGACGCGGACCTATTGGCTGACCTGCCACCGCGACGTGCGCATGATGCAATGGGCGGGCCAGGTCATCGCTTTCCTGGCCACCAGCCTGCGGGCACGGGGCGAGGAACTGGCATTGCAGTTGCCGGAATGAAGCCCGGCAAGGGTGCTGGAAAAATTGTCGATTGTCTATCTAGCAGATTGATTAAAATATACTAATCAATAAAACGCTGTAGAGCCTCACGCCAATTGTAATATTTTCCAAATTCTTTCAGGGAATTGTGACGTAAATCTCATATGGATTCGAGGCTATCCCGCAGGTGCGGCAGCCGGTTCAGGCTGGATTGCAGCCGCGCCCGCCATGAGGGGCCTTTCTGCCTGGCTGTCTCATAGGCCTCGCGCAGGTCGTCCGGGCGTTCCCGCGACAGCACCGAGATCAGGAATTCCGCCTGCGCGCGGTCCTTGCGGGCCTTGAGCGCGTCGGGTCCGTCGCGCCGCCGGTCGGCGACGATCAGCTTGTGAATGGCATAGCGCTCGGGCCGGGGCACCTGGATCAGGAAACCGGCGCGATAGAGCAGCGGCACCTGGATCGGCTCGGCGATCAGGTAGTTGAGGTAATGCAGGCTCTGCGCCGAGACGCCGAGTGCCGGCAGTTCGCGCAGGCCCTCGTTCTCGTCGAAGCAGGGGGTCAGGAACTCGACCAGCGTCTGCTGCGCGCTCTGGCGCCAGCGCCAGACATGCTGGCCGTCGACCGAGGGCAGGGGGGCAAAGCTGAGGTCGCGGAACACCTCGGCCAGCGGCTCGGTCACCTGGTCGCCAAGGGCGATGGACAGCCGCTCGAAGCTGGCAATGTCCACGTCGTCGGTCATCGCCGCCTGGTCGAAGCCGATGCGCACGCCCAGCTCTCCCTCGTAGCAGCGAAAGGCCTGTGTCCCGATCAGCGTGCCGCCCAGCCGGAACACGCCGCTGCGCGCCATGGCCGAGATCACCTGGCCCGAACCGCGATCGGTCATCAGGCAGCCCTCGGCCCGCAGGATGCGCATCAAGCGCGAGCGTTCGGCCTGACTTTGCTTTTCGGCGGCGCGGATGCGTTCGGCGCGTTCAAGCCGGGTGCGCAGTTCGGGGTTGTCCTCGCCGATATAGCGGTCGACGGTCTGGTCGCCGATGCGGAAATGGTCGTACCAATAGGATTTCTGACCGACCTTCTTCAGCCGCGGCGTGCCGCGCAACTCGCCCACCGCCGCATCCCGCAGATGCCGCAGCAGGTCGGTCCAGGCGGCAACGGCCACCGGCGAGAGGTCCTTCATCGCGCTTACCCCACGCTTCCCGATCTGTGGGGGGTATAGCATATTGCTCCTTACCCCACAAACTTTTTATCGTGGGGTAAGGTCGTGGCTCGTGGCTCGTGGCTCGTGGCTCGTGGCTGGCGGTGGTCGGGGCAGGGCGCCCCGCCGGCCGCGATCAGCCAAGCCGCTTCAGCGCCGTCTTGCCGCTGCCCGGCATCTCGATATTGATCTCGAGGCTCGACAGGTCGTCGCTGCGTTCCAGCTTGATGTCGACCGCATCGCCGTCGACATCCATATGGCGGCGGACCACCTCGAGGATGTCGCGCTGCAAAAGCGGCAGGAAATCGGGGCCGGAATTGCTGGTGCGCTCATGCGCAAGCAGGATCTGCAGACGCTCCTTGGCGGTCTGCGCCGAATTGGGCTTTCGCTGGCGGAACGAGAAACCGAACATGGTCAGGCCGTCCGTCCCAGCAGCCGCTGGAAGAAGCCGCGCCGCTGTTCGCCGGGATTCACCCGCATCTCGATCTGCTCGCCGACCAGCCGGCCGACGGCGTCCATGTAAGCCTTGCCGGCCGGTGATTTCTCGTCCAGCGACACCGGCGTGCCCTCGTTCGAGGCCTTCAGCACCGAGGTGCTTTCCGGAATGATGCCCAGAAGCGGGATGGCAAGGATTTCCAGCACGTCCTGCACGCTCATCATCTCGCCATTGGCCGAGCGGTTCTGGTCGAAGCGGGTCAGCAGCAGTTGCGCCTTGACCGCGCTGTCATCGCCCTTTTCCGCCAGGAAGGTCTTGGAGTTCAGCAGCCCCAGCACCCGGTCGCTGTCGCGCACCGACGACACTTCCGGGTTGGTGACCACCACCGCCTCGTCGGCGTAATACATCGCCAGATGCGCGCCGCGCTCGATCCCGGCCGGGCTGTCGCAGACGATATAGTCGAATTCCTCGCGCAGTTCGTCCAGCACCGTCTTGACGCCCTCGGTGGTCAGCGCGTCCTTGTCGCGGGTCTGCGAGGTCGGCAGGACATACAGGTTCTCCAGCCGCCGGTCCTTGATCAGCGCCTGCTTCAGCTTGGCGTCGCCCTGAATCACGTTGATGAAGTCGAAGACCACACGGCGTTCGCAGCCCATGATCATGTCGAGGTTGCGCAGGCCCACGTCGAAATCGATCACGACCGTCTTGTGTCCGCGCATGGCGAGACCCGCGGCGATGGCGGCAGAGGAGGTCGTCTTGCCGACGCCGCCCTTGCCCGAGGTGACTACGATAACCTTGCTCACGAGCGTTTCCTTTCGATCATGGGTTATTTCAGCGATTCGATGCGCAGCCGCTCGCCGTCGAGCCAGACCTGCACCAGTTCCCGCGGCGTATCCGGCCCCAGATCCTCGCTGGTGCGGTAGAGCCCGGCGATGGCCAGCAATTCGGCATCCAGGGCGTGACAGAAGATCCGGGCCGAGCTGTCGCCGTTGACCCCGGCCAGGGCGCGGCCGCGCAGCCGGCCATAGACATGGATGTTGCCGGTGGCAATCACCTCGGCGCCCGAACTGACCGAGCCGACGATCACCAGGTCGCCGCGATCCGCAAAGACCAGTTGCCCCGAGCGTACCGGCTGGGCGATGAGCTTCGAGGCCTGCGGCAATTCCTTGACCACCTGAACCGCCTCGGGGCGGCTGCCCTGGCGCGACACCCGTTCCAGCGGCACGTCGCGGCCGCCGGGCAGTGAAATCAACCCGGCCACGGCCGCAGCCCGCGCCTGGGCGGCGGTGCCGCTCTGCACGCCGAAAACCGAGAGCTTGCGCGCGCGCAGGTCTGCGGTGAACTGCAGCAGCTCGTCGGCGCTGTCCATGCCCTCGGCCTGTTCCAGGTCGACGACCAGCGGAGCATTGTCAAAGAACAGCGGCGTCTGCGCCAGCCGTGCGTCGAGCGCGTCGAAGAAGCTCCGATCCGGCCGTCCGGTCAGATGCAGGGCCACCGCCGTGAAGAAGCGGCCGCGGATTTGTAATGGTCTCACGGTCGCGACTCGTTCGGTCGCGCGTTTGCCGGATTGCATTCTCGTCTGCTCGGTTATGCTCGATTCTGTGCCGCGCTGGATTGCGGCGCTTTGATCCGTCTTCCTAATACGTCGAGACGGCAGCGTCCATGCGGTTCTGCCGCCGTTCACGATTTCGGCAGAGTCGCGCCGGCGTCCGGCACGCCTTGGGCGGGAATCCGTCATCCGGCGCCGGGACATATTTGATGACATAAGACGGATTATCCAAATATAATCCGTAGAAGCAAAGTAGAGTTGTCGCCTCTGCCCTGATGGCTGACGCTGCTGCTGCGCGGTGCAGCGTGGCAGGCTTCGGGCATGGGACTTGTTCTGATGAGCGAGCGCGAGCTTCGACGAACAAACGGGGGGACGAATGCCCTGTCGGGACGCGGGTGCGCATGAAGATGCTCTCTTGTGCGCAGGACGAGGCGGATATGGCCAGGGCGCGCGTCACAAAGAAAAAGAAGGAGATGCGGGGGATCAATGCCCCAGGCTTGGGGCAGATCTTGCAGAACGCGCGGCTTGGCAGGCATGGTCCAAGAAGCAGGCCTATGTGATCGGATATTCAGCCAGAATCCGCGATGGGGGTGGTCTTCCCGACCTGTCTGAGCGTCACGCGTATCGCCTGGCCCCGGCGACGCAGAGGACGACGATAACGGCAGAGGCGATCATGGGCCAGGCGATGGGCTCGTGCAGCAAGAGCGCTGCCAGAAGGAAACCGAAGAAGGGTTGCAGAAGCTGCAGCTGCCCGACACCCGCAATGCCGCCGAGCGCGAGGCCGCGATACCAAAAGATGAAGCCGACCATCATGCTGAAGACCGAGACATAGGCAAGGCCGATCCAGGCCGGCGCGGTGATCGGGGACCAGGCGCCGGGCAAGGTGAACAGCGCGATCGCCGCCATGACCGGCAGGGACAGCAGCAAGGCCCAGGAGATGACCTGCCAGCCGCCGAGTCGGCGCGACAGCGCGGCGCCCTCGGCATAGCCAAGGCCGCAGGCCAGGATCGCGGCGATCATCAGCAGGTCGCCCGCCGGCGTGCCGCCGCCGCTGCCATGAAGCGCGAAGCCCGCGACCGCCACTGCGCCGATCACCGCGAAGACCCAGAAGGCGGGCTCGGGCCGCTCGCCACCCCGCAGAACGCCGAAGATTGAGGTCGCCAGCGGCAGCATTCCGACGAAGACGATGGAATGCGCCGCGGTGATGTGCTGCAGCGCCAGCGCGGTCAGCAGCGGAAAGCCCAGAACGACGCCGAAGGCGACCAGCGCCAGCGAAAGAAGGTCGCGGCGTTCCGGCAGCGGCTGACGGAACGCGGCCAGCAAGGCCGCCCCCAGCAGCGCGGCGATCACCGCACGGGCCGAGGTCAGGAAGATCGGCGAGAAATCCGCCACGGCGACGCGGGTGGCCGGCAACGACCCGCTGAAGATGATGACGCCCAAGAGGCCGCTGCCCCAACCCGCCGTTCCGCGTTCCATGTGATCCCCTTGCTTTTTCAGTGTCGTGCATAGCGATCCGGTGCTGGCCAAGACAGGAACAGCACAATACAATTCATGAAAACCGTATAGGCGGCATGACCGATACAGTTGGGGGCAAGGCGGATGGCGAAGGATCGGGGACTTACGCGGACCGAGGCGCTGATGGATGCCGTCCGCGCGCGGATCGCGAACCGGGCTCTGGCGCCCGGTGATCGCCTGCCCTCGGTCCGGGGCTTCGCGAGGACCATGGGCGTGTCGCCCTTTACCGTGGTCGAGGCTTACGGCCGGCTAGAGGCCGAGGGGATCATCCGCGCCCGGCGCGGCTCGGGCTTTTATGTGACCGGGGCCGACCTGCCGCCGATGGCCCTGGCCGGGATGGGGCCGACCCGCGAACGCGACGTCGATCCCTTCTGGGTCTCGCGTCAGTCGCTGGACGCCGACGCCTCGGTCCTGAAGCCGGGCTGCGGCTGGCTGCCGGCGGACTGGATGCCGCAGGGCGCGATCCGCAAGGGGTTGCGGGCGTTGGCCCGCACCGATGACGCCGCGCTGGCTGATTATGGCAGCACGCGCGGCGCGCCCGCCTTGCGGCGGTTGCTGTTGGGCCGCTTCGCCGACGAGGGCATCGCCGCCACGATGGATCATGTCCTGCTGACCGGCTCGGGGACGCAGGCCATCGACCTGATCTGCCGGCTGCTCTTGCGGCCCGGTGATACGGTGCTGGTCGACGATCCCTGCTATTTCAATTTCCAGGCTCTGCTGCGCGCGCATCAGGCGCGGGTGGTCGGCGTCCCCTTCACGCCCTCGGGGCCCGACGTTTCCGCCTTCGAACACGCTCTCGTCCGCGAAAATCCGCGCCTCTACATCACCAATTCGGCACTGCACAACCCGACCGGCGCCAGCCTTTCGCCGCAGACCGCGCATCGGGTGCTCAGCGCGGCCTCGGCCCACGGGCTGACCATCGTCGAGGACGACATCTTCGCGGATTTCGAGCCGGCGCCGTCGCCGCGTCTTGCGGTGCTGGATGGGCTGAACCGCGTCACCAGGATCGGCAGCTTCTCGAAGACGCTGTCGGCTTCCGTGCGCTGCGGCTATATCGCGGCGCGGCCGGACTGGATCGAGGGGCTGGCCGATTTGCAGGTCGCAACCAGTTTCGGCGGTCCCAGCCCGGTTGCGACCGAACTGATCGCGGGCGTCCTGGCCGGCGGCACCTATCGCAAGCATATGGACGAGTTGCGCCAGCGGCTGGCCCGCGCCCGGAAGGATGCGGCGGACCGGCTGCAACCGCTGGGCCTGGTGCCCTGGACCATGCCGCGCGGCGGCTTCTACCTGTGGTGCCGCCTGCCCGGCGGCCATGATTCCGCCGCCATCGCGCGGCGTTGCATGGCGGAAGGCGTCGTGCTGGCGCCGGGAAATGTGTTCAGCGTCTCGCAATCGGCCGGCGGCTTCCTGCGCTTCAACGTCGCGCAATTGGACGCCGCGCGGATTTTCTCAGTGCTTCAGGCGGCTATCAGCGAAAAATGACACGAGGGCGGTGAAGAAACCTCGTCCGCGATGCCTGGGGTCAGGGCCCATTGATCTGTCATATCCAGAAGATGACGGTTGCAGCGAGGGCTGAAGTCGACGGATCCTGACCCCAGGCGCGCGGAACGGCCTGTGGGCCGGCGCGGCGACAATTCCGGGGATGGCCCCGGTTGTTGCCGCCGTGCCGGGTGGGCCGTCAAAGATGCGAATGGGACACCGTCAGGGCGTGCTCCAGTGCCGCGCGCATGAAGGCCGTATCGTCGGCGGGCCGCATGTTCCGCTGTGGCATCAGTGAGGCCCGTTTTTCCGGCTGCCCGGCGGGCAGCACTCGGCCTTCCATCACCGTGCCCCAGACGCCGATGTCCCTGAGGGCCTTCGGCTCGACCTCCAGCGGGTTCGCGTCGAGGATCGTCAGGTTCGCGCGCTTGCCGGGGACGATGCTGCCGATCTCGTCCTCCATCTTCAGCGAATAGGCTGCTTCGATGGTCACGCCACGCAGCGCATCCTCGACCGAAACGACTTGCTCGGGTGCTGCGACGCGCCCCGAAGCGGTGATGCGGTTGACCGCGCACCACATCAGGAACAGCGGGTCGCAGGGCGCCATGGGCATATCGGAATGAAGCGACCACCGGATGCCGGCTTTGGTCAGGTCGCCCAGACGAACCATGGAATCCGCCCGCTCGGGGCCAAGGCCCACCTTGGAATACTGGTCCGACAGCGCGGTGACGTAATAGGGATTGCCGCTGACGATGGCGCCCAATGCCTTGATCCGCTGCACCTGATCCGGGGCGCTGACCGCGAAATGCACGATGACCGTGCGGTGGTCGTAACGCGGGTTGCGGCGCAGGTTCGCCTCAAGCGTGTCGAGCACCCGGTCAAGCCCGGCATCGCCATTGACATGGACATGGATCTGATAGCCCGCGTCCCAGAAGATCCGGAAGGCGCGATTGAACAGATCCTCATCCATCATCCATTCGCCATGATGGTCGTCGAGATAGGGATCGCGCACCTGCATGAGCTGCGAATAGATCGCGCCGTCGGCGAACAGCTTGGCCTGCCGGGGCGCCAGGCTGGTCATGCCGCCATACCAGGGCGCCATCGCCTCGGCCGCCGCGACGACCTCGGCATCGTCCTCATGCGCGGCGGTGACGGTCTTGGCATCGACGATGAAGGACCAGCGGAACGGCATGTCGGGGCTGGAGAAGATCGCGTTCACGCCGTCCTGAACCGCTTTCGAGACGATCCCGCCCGGCTCGTTGCCGAAGGTGATCCCCTTGCCGTGCATGTAGTCGCGCGAGATTTCCAGCCCCGCCTGCAGCCGCTCGGGCGAGGCGGCAAACGAGGCGATGTTCGGCAGGACGGCGAACACGCCCTGTTCCCAGAAATGCCCTTCCTCGAAATTGGACTGCTTGCGTGCGGATTCGGCGAAGCCATCGACCAGTTCCTGGGTTACGCCGCCCTCCTCGAGGGCCGCGCTGTTCATGAACATCTCGTGGCAGGACCGTCCCCAGACGAAGATCGGGCGGTCCTTGCTGATCGCGTCAAGCTCGGCCCTGGTGAGCGGTCCGTAGAAAGCCGGATGATAGCCCCAGCTCAGCACCGGCTCCTTGGGATCGGTGCGTGCGTTCACCGCCTTCGTCAGCCGGTCGACGAAATCCTGCTTGTCCTTCACGGCCGGGACGGTGCCAGAGGGCAAAGCCCAGTCCTCGATCGAGAGGATTTCCGACGACATCGTCAGAGCGGCAAGGACGGGATGGTCATGCTGGGCGATGAAGCCGGGGACGATGACCTTGTCGGCAAAGCGGTCATCGACCCGATGAGGCCGATCTCCGACGGTCTGTTGGACCTCGTCCAAAGAGCCGACGGCAAGGATACGGCCGCCCACCACGGCGATGGCCTTTGCGCTGGGACGGTCTGGGTCGAGGGTGACGATCTCACGCGCCTGGTAGATCGTCGCCTCGGGCGCGGAGTTCATGAGGAGCCCCACATCCGTCAGAGATTTTGTCTGACCGAAGGCTCGGGCGACAGGGCCCAGCAATGCAATGCCAGCGACGCCCCCCAACAGGATGCTTCTACGCGTAACGAGGGTCATACTGATGCTCCTTCTCGCACCCTAAATGCGGCGAGCGTAACACAGGCTTTAACCGAATCAACGATTGTGCGCGGCCCTCCAAGCGGTCCCAAGAAACCTGCTGAGCGCTCGCTGGCCTGGAAAGGCCAGCCAACGATCCTGCCCGGCAGTTTCGCTGGTCCGTCTCCGATCTTGGAGACAGGTGCTGGGAGGACGCAGACCGCATTTGCGGGGACGGTCGGCAGTAATATGCCTTGCAGAGCTGCACCGAATGACGGGTTCGACCGCATGGCTGCCCCCGGGCTGCTTGCGCCGCCGTCCCCATCCCCGTCCCTGGGGCCCTTCGAATGGAAAGCGGGGCGGCTCAGCGCCTGGTGCGACCGCCCTGCCCCAAGACGACATTTCCAGATGGTTCCGGGGTCGTCATTTTATACTGGTGACACCATGCGCCGCCGGCGTCGCCAGCGGATTCGCGGATTCACTGCCGGGGTTCGGGCGCCGTGGCATTCGGCGCGTACACGGCCAGGAAGCGCGCCACCCGACGGCGCACGAAGGCGTCGGTCCCGGCATCGGAAAGCGGCGGCATCATCAGCAGCGCCCGGCGCTGCAGCCCGGCCAGCACCAGATCGACGAATTCGGCACCCGCCTCGCGGCAGTCCTGCATCGCCAGGTCGCCCCGGGTGACGCGCAGCGCGAAATACTCGGCCAAGGTCTCGATCGAGCGCATGGGCCCGGCCTCGTAGATCTTCCGGGCCAGGTCGGGGAATTTTTCGCCGGCACCGATCATCATCCGCATCGCTGCCATCACCTCGTCCTGCAGCAGCGTGTCGATCATGCTGCGGGCGATCTGGCGCAGCTCGTGTTCCACCCCCTCCACCCCGGCGCCAAGCTGGCGGATGGTCCGCTGCAGCCGGCCGCATTCGGTCAGCACCAGCGCCTCGAACATCGCCTCCTTGCTGTCGAAATAGACGTAGAGCGTGCCCTTGGACACCCCGGCCGCCCGCGCCACGTCCTGCATCGAGGCGCCCTCGAAGCCCTGGGCCAGGAACATGCGCCGCGCGCCGTCCAGGATCTGCCGGCGCTTCGGGTTGTCCTCGGGTTCGGGCGGGCCGCATCCGCCCGGGTCGCGGGATGCGCGCTGGCTGCTGGGATCGCTCAACTGGGCCTCCTGTCGCTGTGCCCTCGAGGTTATGCCGCATGCGGCCGACGGGTCCATCCCCGACCTGCCGCCCGTCCCTGCGCCCGTTCGCTGAATGGCATCAGAATATATTGACCGAACGGTTCGGTCAATACTATAAGCAGGACAAACCCCCTTTCCGACTCGCGCCCGGCTGTGCTGCGGCTCCGGCCGCCTGCCCCGGCAGCCCCATATCGAAAGGCCTGAACATGGCATCGACCGGCAAAGATGCGTCCGCGGCACCGGCGCAGAAATCCGGCTCCGGCAAGGCCAAGCGCATCCTGGCCGGGCTGGCATTGGTGGCGCTGGCGGCGATCGGCTACCAGGGCTGGCACTGGTTCAGCTTCGGCCGGTTCCACGAGGAAACCGACGATGCCTATCTGCAGGCCGATCTGGTGCAGCTGCAGGCCCGCGACACCGGCTATATCGCCGAGATCCTGGTGGCGCCGAACGCCCCAGTAACCAAGGACCAGGTGATCGCCCGCATCGACCCCGAGGATTACCGGCTGGCGCTGGAAACCGCCCGGAACGGGCTGGCCGCCGCCGAAAGCGCGGCCCGCCAGCTCGAGGCGCAGATCACCGCCGGCGAGGCGGCGATCCAGCAGGCCCAGGCGGCGCAGGTCGCGGCCGAGGCGACGAATGACGGCGCGCAGAAGGCGTTTCGCCGCGCGCGCGAGCTGCGGACCAGCTCGGCCGGCACCCAGGCCGCGGTGGACGCGGCCGAGGCCAGCGCGAAATCCGCCGCCGCCCAGGTTCAAAGCGCCAAGGCGGCGCTGGCCGAGGCGCGGGCGCAGCTGGTCGTGCTGAAGGCGCGGCTCGACAGCGCCCGGCTGGATGTGCAATCCGCCCATACCGATATGCGCAAGGCGCAGCGCGACCTGGACTTCACCCAGATCCGCGCCCCCTTCGACGGCATCCTGACCGAGCGGCAGGTCGAGATCGGCTCCTATGTCGCGCCGGGCAGCCGCATCGGCACGCTGGTGCCGGTCGGGAACCTGTATGTCGGGGCCAATTTCAAGGAAACCCAGATCGCCGGTATCCGGCCCGGCGCCCGCGTCTCGATCCGCATCGACGCCTGGCCGGACGAGATGCTGCACGGCACGGTGGAAAGCCTGACCGCCGGCACCGGGCAGGTGTTCAGCCTGCTGCCGGCCTCGAACGCCACCGGCAATTTCACCAAGGTGGTGCAGCGTGTGCCGGTGCGCATCGAGATCGACGCGCAGGACCGCGCCCGCCTGCCCCTGCGCCCCGGCATGTCGGTCATCGCCGAGGTCGATACCCGCACCGGCGAGGACCGGCCGCTGATGCCGGCGCCCGCGCCCACACAAAGCGCCCCGGCCCCGGCGGCCGATCCCGGCGCGGCCGCGACCAGCGCGCTGGACGGCACGGCCGCCGAAGGCATCCGGCAGGCCGCGCGGAACGGGGGCTGAACCATGCCCGCCGACAGCGCGGCGGCGCTGGCCCCGGCATCGGCAGCGCCCGATCAGGACCGCATCGACCCGCGCCGCCTGATCACCTTCCTGCTGATGGTGCTGGGCATGTTCATGGCGATCCTGGACATCCAGATCGTCTCGGCCTCGCTGTCCGAGATCCAGGCCGGACTCGCGGCTTCCAGCGACGAGATCCCGTGGATCCAGACCTCTTACCTGATCGCCGAGGTCATCATGATCCCGCTGTCGGGCTATCTGTCGCGGATGCTGTCGACACGCTGGCTCTTCACCATCTCCTCGGGCGGCTTCACGGTGATGAGCCTGCTCTGCGGATTGTCGAACTCGATGTCCGAGATGATCGTCTGGCGGGCATTGCAGGGCTTCATCGGCGGGGCGATGATCCCGACGGTCTTTGCCTGCGCCTTCACCATCTTCCCGCGCTCGAAGATGCATATCGTCTCGCCGATGATCGGGCTGGTGGCGACGCTGGCGCCGACGGTCGGGCCGACGCTGGGCGGCTACCTGACGGAATACATGAGCTGGCACTGGCTGTTCTTCATCAACGTCATTCCCGGCATCATCGTCACCAGCGCGGCCTTCCTGCTGATCGATTTCGACAAGCCGGACCTGAGCCTGTTCCAGCGCTTCGACTGGTGGGGCTTCCTGGGGCTGGCCTTGTTGCTGGGGGCGATGGAATACGTGCTGGAAGAAGGCGCGGGCGACGACTGGTTCGCCGATGGGCTGATCGTGGCGATGACCGGGGTGATGATCGCCGGCGGCTTCCTGTTCTTCTGGCGCGCCTTCACCGCCGAGGAGCCCATCGTGCGGCTGGACGCCTTTGCCGACCGCAACTTCACCATGGGCTCGGTGTTTTCGTTCGGCCTGGGCATCGGGCTTTACGGGCTGATCTACATCTTCCCGCTCTACCTGTCGGGGATCCGCGGCTACAATTCGCTGCAGATCGGCGAGGCGATGATGGTTTCGGGCATCTCGATGTTCCTGACCGCCCCCATCGCCGGGCGGCTGTCGCAAAGCGTCGATCCGCGGCTGATGATGGGCGCGGGCTTCGCGGTCTTCGCGCTCAGCTGCTGGATGATGACCGGGTTGACCGAAGACTGGGACTATTGGCAGATCTTCCTGCCGCAGATCCTGCGCGGCGTGTCGCTGATGATCTGCATGGTGCCGGTGTCGAACATCGCCCTGGGGATGCTGCCGCCGGAAAAGGTCAAGAACGCCTCGGGCCTGTTCAACCTGACCCGCAACCTGGGCGGCGCGGTCGGGTTGGCGCTGATCAACACCGTTCTGACCAATCGCGAGGATGTCCACTATGCCCGCATCGCCGAAAGCGTGACCGGCGGCAACGACGCGGCGGGACAGGCATTGGGGATGCTGGAACAGGCCTATTCCGGTCTGGGCGATGCGGCCGGCACCGCGGCATTGGCCACGCTGACCAACATGGCGCGGCTGCAGGCGGTGGTCATGTCGCTTGCGGACATCTTCGTGCTGCTGACCGGGCTTTTCGCCGCGCTCGCTTTGCTGCTGTTCTTCGTGCAGAAGCCGGCGCCCGGGGCGGGCGGCGGCGGCGGCGGCGGGCACTGAGCTTCAAGGCAGCAGCGCCCGCGACAGGGCCATCGCCAGCCCGGCCGCGCCGATCCCCAGCCCGCTGACGGCGCCGACGATCAGCCCCAGCCTGGGCCCACCGACCCAGGCTGCAAGAACCGCCTTGGACACGGTGTTGACCGCGACCGCGATCAGGATCGCCTGGGCCGCGGTATCCAGCGCCAGCGTCCCGCCGCCCATCCGCGCCATCGAGATCGAGACCGCATCGACATCGGCGAGGCCCGAGATCGCCGCCACGATCAGCACGCCGATATCGCCCAGCCATTGGCGCAACCCCGCCGCGGCCAGCATCACCACGGCGATGAACCCCGCCAGTTTCAGCGCCGTTCCCACGGCCAGCGGATTGTCGATGGCGAGGACCGGCCGCGCCTCGCGCCGGGCGCGCCGCATCAAAAGCGCGGCGCCGCAGGCGGTCACCGCCGCCATCGCCGCCAGCGGCGGCGCCAGCCCGGCCAGCAGCGCCGGCTGCAACCCGATGGCGATCACGCCCACCCGCAAGACCATCACCACCCCGGCCAGCAGGATCCCCGCGCTCAGCAGCCGGGCCGAGTCCGGGCGATCCTTGCCCAGCCGCGCAAAGGCCAGCGTGGTCGCGGTCGAGGAGGCAAGCCCGCCGGCCGCCGCCATCACCATGATGCCGCGCCGTTCTCCGAACGCCCTGACCGCCATGTAGCCGGCGAAGGAAATCGCCGCGATCAGGATGGCCAGCAGCCAGATCCGATAGGGGTTGACCGCGCCCCAGGGGTCGATGGTGCGGTCGGGGATGACCGGCAGCAGCAGGAAGGACATCGCCGCCAGGGTCAGCCCGGCGCGGATCTCGATCCAGCTCAGCATGGCGACCCAGCGGTGCAGATGCTCGCGCAGCGCCAGCAGCAGGGTCATCGCCACCGCCGCCGCCACGGCCGGCCCCAGCTCTCCGCTGACGGCCAGCGCGCCGAGCAGGAAGACCAGCATCCCGGCCACGCAGGAGGTGGCGCTGACATCCTGGTCGAGCCGCGATTCGAGCCATTGGAAGGCGGCGAAGACCGCCGAGAAGGCGCAGAATACCAGCCCGATCAGCAGCCCGCCGAACTGCGCCGCCAATGCCCCGGTCACCCCGCCCAACAGCCCGGTCAGCGCAAAGGTCCGCAGCCCGGCGGCGCGACGATGGTCCCCTTCCGCGCGGCTCTGCCAGCCGCGTTCCAGCCCGACGAGCAGGCCGATGGCCAGCGACACGGCAAGGCGGGTCAGGATGTCGGTCTGCTCCATGCCGCCACTTTGCCACCGGCCCGGCCCTTGGGCCAGAGGCCAGCGCCGCGGCGGTTCAGCGCGGATATTCCAGTTGCATGGCGACGATCCGCGCGGTCCGTTCGCCATGGCGCGCGGCGATGGCCCGCAGGGCCTGGTCCAGCGCCACGGCCGGGCTTTGGCCGGCAAGGTCGTAACGCCACCGCTTCTGCGGCCATTCGGCCGCGGTGGTCTCGGGCAGCAGGCGGATGCCGTTCCGGCCTTCGACCGCCGCCGTCGAGGCCGCGAAGGTCACGGCCCGCGACCGATAGGTTCGCGACCAGGCATCGGCGACCAGCGCCAGCGCCACCTCGTCCATGCCGGGGCGAAGCTCCAGCCCCACCCGCTCGCGCTTCCAGAAGGCCAGCCGGTTGCCCAGCACCGTCGCGGCAAAGGGCCGGGTCAGGCCGAAGGCGGCGCTGGCATGGCGGGCATCCCAATGCGCCAGCCCCAGATCGCGGGCCACCGCCTCGGCCTTGGCGCGGCCGGAAATGGCCTCGACCAGCACCAGCATCGTCGGCATCGAGGCGGTGATGCCGGTGGTGGTGGCGACGCGGCCGTCGATCACCATGCGCCGGTCGGGCACATAGGCGATCGAGGGGCTGCGGTCGAGCAGCTGCTGCCGGTAATACCAATGCGTCGTCGCCCGCTTGCCGTCCAGCAGGCCGGCGGCGGCGACCACCTTAGCGCCGGCGCAGATGCCGATGATGATCGCCCCGCCTGCGGCCTGCTGCCGCAGCCAGCCGATGACCGCCGGGTCGTCGTCGCGGCTCATGGCCGGAACGATGACGTAATCCGCGCCCGCGGGGTGGCGGGCGTCGAATTCCGCCAGCGTCGCGTCGGGCAGCGCCGCCAGCGCCGGGTAAAGCCGCACCGGGCCGGGCCCGGTCGCCAGCATGGCCACATCGCCGATCCCGGCGCGGCGCAGGATGCCGGCGGGTATCAGGTAGTCGGTGGTTTCGGTGGCGTCGTTCAGGCCGACGATCGCAATCAGCGGCCGCTCGCGTTTCGGAGGCTTCAGCGCCGCCAGCATCGCCCTGGCCTCGGCCTGCGGCACCGGCGGGGGCTGCAGGGCGGCCGGGCCCGGCGGCAGGCTGTAGAGCCAGGCGCCAAGGCCCGCGAGGGGCAGCGCCAGAAACACCAGGATGCCGATCATCAAGCGCCGCATGGGCCGCCCTCCCCTGCCTCGTCGTCAGCCGGACCGGATCTGCAGCGCGCCGGCCTTGTCGCGCGTCACCTCGACCTCGTGCCGGCGGTTGCCGATCATCACGCTGGCGCGGAAGCCCGGCCAGTGCGCGGGCAAGGCGGGCTCCACCTCCAGCCTGTCGCCGCCCTTGATGCGCAGGCCCAGGATATGCTCGACCGCGACCCGGTGCAGCCAGCCGGCCGAGCCGGTATACCAGGTCCAGCCGGCGCGGCCGGTCTTTTCCTCGGCGCCGTAGACATCGGCAGCGACGACATAGGGTTCGCCGCGATAGACCTGCAGCGTGGCCGCGTCGCTGGCATGGGTGATCGGGTTCAGCAGCCGGAACACCCGCCAGGCATCGTCGGCGCGGCCGGCCATGCACAGCGCCTGCACCATCCAGATCGCGGCATGGGTATATTGCCCGCCATTCTCGCGCACGCCGGGCGGATAGCCCTTGATATAGCCGGGATCCTGCGGCGCATCGGCAAAGGGCGGGGTGAACAGCCGCAGCAACATGCCGTTTTCGTCCAGCAGATGCCCCAGCGCCGCGTCCAGCGCCGGGTTGCGCCGCGCCGGCCGCCCGGCACCCGAGATCACCGACCAGCTTTGCGCGATGGAATCGATGCGGCATTCCTGCGACTGGGCCGAGCCCAGCGGCGTGCCGTCGTCATAGAGCCCGCGCAGATACCAGCCGCCGTCCCAGCCGTGCCGGTCCAGCGTCCGCGACAGCCGCGCGGCATGGGTGCGCCAGCGTTTGGCGCGCTCGGCCTCGCCCCGCGCCTCAGCCAGCGGCGCCAGCATGGCGATGGTGCGGGCCAGGAACCAGCCCATCCAGATCGACTGGCCGCGCCCGGCCTCGCCCACCCGGTTCATGCCGTCGTTCCAGTCGCCGCCCAGGAACAGCGGCAACCCCTCGGCCCCGGTGCGGGTGATGGCCAGCTCCAGCGCCAGCGCGGCATGTTCGTAAAGCGTCGCCCGGCGGTCGCTGATCTCGGGCCGGTAGAAGGCATCATGCTCGCCCGGCTCCAGGGCCCGG
The DNA here is from genome assembly GCF_042648325.1 of Paracoccus simplex. Lineage (NCBI taxonomy): Bacteria > Pseudomonadati > Pseudomonadota > Alphaproteobacteria > Rhodobacterales > Paracoccaceae > Paracoccus > Paracoccus simplex. Next base: position 66,763 of record NZ_JBHRXE010000013.1, read on the forward strand.
CCGAGGATGAAGGGCAAGGGCTCGTCAAGGATGCTGCGGTCGCCCGTCACCTCGACATAGCGGGCCAGCGCATGGCCCAGCCAAACCACGTCGTCGGCGATCATGGTGCGCACGCCGGCGCCGGTGCCGGGCAGCCACCAGTGCTGCACATCGCCTTCGGGGAACTGGCGCGAGCCGGCTTCCAGCAACTGGTCGCGGGCCAGCGCCGGGTCATAGACCAGCATGGCCGAGGTGTCCTGCAACTGGTCGCGGAAGCCATAGGCGCCCGAGGCCTGATAGAAGGCCGAGCGCGCCCTGATCCGGCAGGCGATGGCCTGATAGGGCAGCCAGCGGTTCACCATCAGGTCGAAGGCCGGGTCGGGGGTTTCCACCTGCAGCCGGCCGAAGACATGCTGCCAATGGTCGGTCTGGGCGGTGGCGGCCTGCCGGGCGGTCTCGGTCCGGGCCAGCAGCGGCCGGGCGGTTTCGCCGGGCGCGGCGGCCAGCCGGAAGGTGACGGTGCGGCTTTCGCCCGGCTCGATCTCGATCCGGGTCTCCAGCATCATCACCGGGTCGCCGTCATGGCGATGCACGAAACGGTGGCTGAGCGTGGAATCGAACCAGGCCGGCAGGCCGGCATCGCGGTTGCGGCCCTGCCAGATCGGCCGCGACAGGCACAGGCCCGTCACCTCGCTGTCCACCGACAGGACCATGCGCTGGCCGGCATAGTCGATGGAATAGGGATTGTCGCATTGCAGGGCCCGGGCCTCGGGCAGGTAGCGCAGCTGCAGATAGGGCGCGGTCTTGGCGCGCGCGCCGCCCATCACCGGCTCCAGGAACTGCGCCACGTCCAGCGTCAGCCGCCGCGTGCCGCGATTGACCAGCCGCAGCCCGATCACCCGCAGGGGCGCGTCGGGAAGCAGGCTGTGCAGGGCGGTGATCTCCAGCTCGCCCGACCAGGCGGCGAATTCGGAAAAGCCGGCGCCGTGGCGGCATTGGTAAAGCGCCTCGCGCTGGCTCGACAGCGCCGCATAGGGGGTATGGATGGCGCCGGTGCCGACATCGCGGATCAGGATCCCCTCGCCCGGCGGATTGCTGACCGCGTCGTTCGACCAGGGCGTCAGCTGGTGGTCGCGCGAATTGGCCGACCAGGAAAAGCCCGCGCCCTCGGCCGAGATGTGGAAGCCGAAATCGCTGCGGGCCACGACATTGATCCAGGGATTCGGCGTCGCCTCGCCATGGCGCAGGCGCACGACATAATTGCCCTGCGCGTCGAAGCCGCCGGTGCCGTTCCAGAACTGCAACTCCTCGGCCGGGAAGTCGGGATGCAGCGCCGGGCGCTGCAGCGGGCGCGAGGGCGGGCGGGTGATGCCGCGCCGCAGTTCGGCCGGTTCGAGCCGCTGGACCTGCTCGGCCAGGTTGCCGTTCTGGGCATAGATCACCACGCGGGCCACGGCCAGCAGCGTGTCGCGGGTCTCGGGCGACAACCCGTTGGCATCGACGGCAAAGACCGAGGGGCGCGAATGCAGCAGCTGCATGCTGTGACACAGGTTGTTCAGCGCCTCGTGCAGATGCGCGGCGTAGCTGACGCGCTGCTCGTTCAGGATCACCAGGTCGCAGTCGAGGCCGTGCATCCGCAGGTATTCCTGCATGCGGATCGCCTGACGGGCCACCGGCAGCAGGTCGGGATCGTTGATGCGCAGCACCATGATCGGATTGTCGCCCGAGACCGACATCGGCCACAGCGCCGATTGCGAGCCCATGGCATGCTCGGTCTGCGAACTCAGCGCCTCGTTGGGATAGACCAGCAGCGCGGCATAGCGGCGGAACAGCGCCGCCTCCTCGGGGGTGATGTCGGCGTGATGCAGCTGCACCTGGCTGCGGGTCCAGGCCATCTGGTGCTCGTTCTCATAGGCGGATTCGTCGCTCAGCCGGGCATGCGCCTCCTCCAGCGCCGCGCGGCTGGCGGCGGCCGCGGTCCAGAAGGTCACCACCGCCTCCTTGCCCGGGTCGATGGTCAGCCGCCGGGTCAGCGAGAAGATCGGGTCGAGCGTGTAGCTTTCCCCCGGCGCCAGCCCGGCCAGGACGCCCGGATCGTCCAGCGCCTGCGGGGCGCGGATCGTGCGGCCGCGGCCGACGAACAGCCGCCGGTCGGTGGCGGCGCCCGCGGGCACGCCGGCGCCGGTCGCCATGTGCATCAGGTGGCGGTCGGGATCCTGCGGGTTGCGCTTGTTGCGCCGGGCGAAGATGCGGCCCTGGTCCGGCTGCGCCTCGGTGGCGACGAACATGCGCGAAAACGCGGTATGGGCGCGGTCGGCATCGTTGTTGTCCAGCACGATCTCGCCATAGCTGGTCAGTTCGATCTGGCGCGGCCGGTCCGAGCTGTTGCGCAGCTTCACCCGGGCGCCGCGCGCGTCCAGGTCGTCGGACAGGATCACCTCGGTTTCGCAGAAGATGCCCTCGCCGCTGGCGATGAAATTGGCCTTGTAATCGAACAGGCGCGCGGAATAGGCGATGCCGGGGTCGAAGCCGGGCGCCGCCGTCGCCGACCACCAGCGCCCCGAACCGGCATCGCGGATGAACAGGAACTCGCCCCAGGCATCCGCCGCCGGGTCGGGCCGCCAGCGGGTGATGGCGGTGCCGTCCAGCCGCAGCCGGCCGGCACCGCTGGCATCGAGCAGCATCGACAGCCGGCCGTTCGACATGACCGCGACGGTATGCGGGGCCGAGGCGGCATCCGCGACCTCGACGATCTCGGTCTGGCCCAGCTCGGACGGGCCGGGCAGCCGCCGCCGCACCGTCTCGCGCCGCAGGGGCGAGACCTCGCGCGGGGTCTTCTGCTGCAAGAGCGTCGAGACGCTTTCGATCACCGGGTCGGCGTTGAAGCGGTCGCGGTGCAGCCCGTCCATCAGGCAATTGGCGATGGCCAGCAGGCTCATGCCCTGGTGATGCGCCATGACGCTGCGCACCACGGCGGATCTGCGTCCCTCGGGCAGCCGCGAGGGGGTGAAGTCCACCGCGTCGAAAAAGCCGTATGCGCCGCGCGCGCCCAGCCGCGCCAGCCGGCGCAGGTTCTTCAGCGCGCTGCGCGGGCGGAAAGCGGCGGCGATGAAGCTGGCATAGGGCGCCACCACCTGATCGTCGCGCAGCCAGCGCCGCAGCGCCAGTTCCGGCACGCCGAAGGCGTAATACTGATAGTTCATCTGCGCGTCGCGGGCGTTGTAGGCGCTTTCCGACACGCCCCAGGGCCGGCCGGCACGCCAGCCGTCGCGGATCTGCGCCTCGACCGCCACATCGCAGGAGCTGTAGAGGATCGAGCCCGGCGGCTCGTCCATGATCAGCGGCGCCATCAGGTATTCGAACATCGAACCCGACCAGCTGACCAGGGTCGAGCCATAGGGCATGGCGGTCATCGGCCGGCCGAGCCGGTTCCAGTGCTCGGTCGGCAGGTCGCCCTTGGCGATGGCGAAAAGCGAGGCCAGCCGCGCCTCGGAAGCCAGCAGGTCGTAGAAGGACTGGTCCAGCGCGCCCTCGGCGCAGTTGTAGCCGATGGCGAGCAGCTGGCGCTCGGGGTCGTAGAGGAAAGCGAAATCCATCTGGAAGGCGACGGCCCGGGCGCGCTCGGCCAGCGCCGCCATGCGCCGGGCCGAGACGGCCACCTCGTCGGGGTCGATGCGGCCCAAGCTCTCCATCTCGTCGCAGGTGCCGACCAGCCGGCTGGCCCACCAATCCAGCTCGCGCGCGGCGTCGGTCGGCACCTCGGTCACCAGGCCCTGGATCAGCACCTGCAGGTTGGCGGCGGCGCGGGCATAGCTTTGCACATGCAGCGGTGCCAGATGCGGTGCGTCGGCGCAGGCCATGCTGCGCCACAGGCCGGTGATGCGCTCGTCGATGCGGTCGCGCAGCGGGTTCAGGCTGCGCCGCTCGCGCGGGATCGCCGCATGCAGCCGGCGCATCACGGAGAGGATGTCGACGGCGCCCGACAGTTCGGGCAGCAGATACAGCGCCGGGCTGCGCGCCCATTCCTTCAGCGTCGAGGACAGGGTGATCAGCTGCCCGGCCAGGTTGCCGCTGTCCACCGCCGAGATGTAGCGCGTGCCCAGCGGCTCCAGCGTGTCGGTCGCATACCAGTTATAGAGATGGCCGTGGTGCCGCTCCAGCCGCTCGACGGTCGAAAGCGTCGCCTCGATGCGGTCCAGCGCCTCGCCCAGGGTAATCCAGCGGAATTCATGCGCGGTGACGGTCGAGAGCAGGTAGAGCCCGATATTGGTCGGCGAGGTGCGCTCGGCCAGTTTGGGCTGCGGATCGTCCTGATAGTTGTCGGGCGGCAGGTGGTGGGTGCGCCCGGTCACGAAGGTCTCGAAGAAGCGCCAGATCAGCCGCGCCTCGGCCCGCCATTCCAGTTGCTCGTCGCCGGTCAGGGCGCGCGCGCCCTCGTGCTTGATCGGGCGGGCGCTGACCCAGGCGATCAGCGGCGCCCCCAGCCACAGGACGCCGAGCGCCAGGGCCGGCGCCAGGTTCTCGGGGCGCAGCAGCGCCACCAGCGCCACGAAGCCCAGCCCCAGGACCAGCCCGCCGCGCATCAGCGCCAGATAGCCCAGCGGCGTCTCGTGCCCGCGGCTGGCCACGGCATCGGTGGTGGTCCATTCCAGCAGGCCGCGCCGCGACAGATAGACCCGGCACAGGCTGCGCACCGTGGCGTCCACCATGCTGAAGGCCATCTGGGGCAAGAGCGTCAGCCGCATCATGAAGGCCATGACCTGGTCGATCAGCTCGTTGCCGATGACCAGCATGTGGCGCAGCGGCGCCACCCCGGACTGGCGCGGCATCAGCCCCATCAGCCAGCCCAGAAGCTGCGACAGGCCGGCCGAGACGCCCAGCAGCCCCAGCCAGAACATCGCGTCGGCATGCGGCAGGCCGATCAGCGCCACCAGCGCCGCCAGCATCAGCCCCACCGGCAAGAGGCTGCGGCGCAGGTTGTCGACGATGCGGAACCGCGCCAGCGCGTCCAGCCCGTTGCGCAGATCCAGAAGATAGGGCAGCAGCTGCCAGTCGCCGCGCGCCCAGCGGTGCTGGCGCGACAGGTCCACGTCGAAGCGCTTGGGATAGTCCTCGATGAAGTTCACGTCGGTGGCCAGCGCCGCGCGCAGCCAGGCCCCCTCGATCAGGTCGTGGCTCAGCACCGAGTTCTCGCGGATGCCGTCCTGCGCGGCGGCGATGAAGGCATCGACGTCATAGATGCCCTTGCCGGTATAGGTGCCCTGGTCGAACAGATCCTGATACAGGTCCGAGACGGTAAAGACATAGGGGTCCAGCCCCTTGTCCTGCGACAGGATGCGCTGGAAGGGCGAGGTCTGGCTGCCGTGTTTCAGAAGCGAGGTCACGCGCGGCTGGATCAGCCCGTGGCCGCGGGCGATGCGCTGCCGCGCCGGGTCATAGACCGGCCGATTGACCGGATGCGCCATCATGCCCACCAGCATCCGCACGGTGTCGCGCGGCATCCGGGTGTCGGCGTCCAGCGTCACCACATAGCGGATGGCCTCGGGCGGGCGCGGGCCGGTATCGACGAAGCTGGTGTCGTGGCTGCCGCGCAGCAGCGCGTTCAGCTCGACCAGCTTGCCGCGCTTGCGCTCCCAGCCCATCCAGATGCCCTCGGCCTCGTTCCATTGCCGGCGGCGGTGCAGCAGGTAGAAGCGCTGCCCGGTATGGGCATATCGCTCGGACAGCGCGGCGATGCCCTGGCGGGCATAGGCCAGCAGTTCGGCGTCGCGCGGCGTCGTTTCCTCGGCCGCGTCGGTGAAATCCGCCAGCAGCGCGAAGCTCAGCGTCGGGTCCGGGTTGGCCAGGTAATGCACCTCGAGATTGCTGAGCAGGTCGTCGATGGTGTCCAGGCTGGTCAGCAGGCAGGGCACGGCCACCAGCGTCGCATGTTCGGGCGGGATGCCGTCCTTGAACCCATAGGCGGGCAGTTGCGACGGCGCGATCAGCCGGCTGGCGACGAAGCGCAACAGCGCCAGCGATGCGTCGAGGAACGGCGCCAGCGACAGCAGGATCAGCGCGGCGGCCAGAAAGCCCCCGGTCTGCGAGGGCACATAGGCCAGGCACAGCCCCAGGGCCAGCGCCATCAGCGCCGCCAGGGGCACCACCAGGGCAAGGACGCCCTGGTGGCGCAGCAGCCGGGCCAGCCGCTCGCGCCAGACCGGGCGATAGCCGCATTCGGCCTCGAAGCGGGCCGCGTCGTCGCCCAGCAGCACGACCGAGGCCGGGATGCCGCGCCGCGCCGCCGCCGCCAGCGCCCGCTCGGCCACCTCGGGTTCGGACAGCTCCGAATGGCGCGCGATCATCTCGATGCGGTTGCGGGTGGCGTTGCGGCTCTGCGGGGCCAGCCGCCGGTGGTCGGGATCCTCGCGCAGGATCGCCTCGGTGCGGCTGGTGGCCTCGAACCATTCGCGCCAGTTGATCTCGTCCAGCCGCTTCAGCGCCCGGATGACATGCGCGGCGGTGACGTTGTTGGCGGTCTGGCGCAGCTGCTCGCCGGTCATCATCTGCTCGGCGGTTTGGCCCTGCGCCTCGAGCCGCCGGGCCAGTTCGGCGGTGATGGCATGGGTGCGGTCCAGCCCGGCATGGATGCGATAAATCACATGCGCCACGAAGGCCGGATTCTGCAGCGAGGCGCCGGGCACCACCAGGTCGAAATCCGCCGGGCCGGGATCGTCCTTGGCCATCAGCCGGTCCATGGCGGCATTGGCCTCGCGCCGGCCACGGCGGGCCTGCTCGGCCTCCTCGCTCAGCCGCAGCATCCGCAAGAGCAGCGCATAGCGCAGCATCGAGGGCAGCGACCACAGCTCGCCGATGGTCAGCCATTCGACCTGCTGCGCGCCGGCGATGAAATCGGCGAAGCTGCGCTCGCGCAGGTCGCCGTCGGTCATCGCGACATAATCCCAGGCCAGCGCCAGCACCCGCGGAATCGGCTCGGCCGCCGGCCGGAAGCGGCCGCGCGGCAGCGAGCGCAGGAAATCCGGACGCAGGTCGCGATGCAGGTGGCGATAGGTCTCGGCGATGGTGTGGTAATTGTCGAGCAGCCAGCGCGTCGCGGTGGTGATGTGCTCGTCCTCGGCCTCGGCCCGCAGCGCGGCCTGGTAAAGCATGCGCTGGTCGCTGTCGACCTGTTTCAGGTCGAAGCGCGCGGCGCGTTCGTCGAAATGCGCCGCCTGCAGCGCCCCCCGCCGCAGCACCTCGCGGCCCGCGGCCTCGAAAACCGAGGCGGCGGTCATGCCGGTCCGGCCGCCTTCCGCGATGCCACCCCCGTCGGGCGCGCCCCCGTCTGGCTGCATGGTTTCGCTCTCCCCTTGCCGGGCCCCCTTCATGAAAAGGCTGCGGCCGGGCAGAGGTTCCCAAAAACTCGCGCCGTCTCTTTCGCCGGTTTCCGGGCGCCGGCCTGTCGGGTCTGGGTCTGGGCCGCGGTCAGGCCCCGCGTGGCCGGCCGATCCGCGGGGGACGGCCTGGTGTTCATCCTTTCTCCCCTGGCTCCTCCGCGCGGCCGGGGCGGGCCGACCCTGCCGCCGGGCCGGATGCTCCAGCTTTTGCCGCGCGTCGGACCCATGGCGGTGTCGGGATGCGCGGGCATGGACGCCGCCCTCGACTCGTCCCGCCCCGACGGCTAGACTGCCGCCATGACCAGTTGCTTCCCCCCGCGCAGGAGCCGGTGCCATACCGGTGTGCTGCTGACGCGCCTTCTGCCCCGGGCAGAGGCGTTGCCGCGCTGACCTCGCGCCCGGGGTTCCCCCATCCAGCCCCCCCCCCTTGCCCGAACGGCCGCATTCCGGCCGGGGCGCCGCATGAGATTGCCTGAAGGAGCCGACATGGCCAAAACATCGCGACCGCCGGTCATCATCGCCAGCGAAACGCTCGACCGGCTGGAACGCCTTGCCGAGGCGGCAATGGCGCGCAACCCCGAGCTTGCCGACCGGCTGCTGACCGAACTGGCCCGCGCCCGCACCCTGCCGCAGGCGCGGATGCCCGAGGACGCGGCCGGCATCGGCAGCGCCGTCACCTTTCGCGACGAAAGCACCGGGCGCGAGCAGACGGTGGTGCTGGCATGGCCCGAGGATGCCGACATCGCCGCCGGCCGCGCCTCGGTGCTGACGCCCATCGGGGTGGCGCTGATCGGGCTGCGCACCGGCGCGCGCTTCACCTGGGACACCCGCGCGGGCGAAACGCGCGAGTTGACGGTGCTGGCCGTCGATCCGGCCGCGCCGGCAAGCCCCGCCGCGTGACGGAGCCGGCAGGATGCGACGGAACCCCAGGTTTTCGCTTCCGGACCACGGCCCCGCGCCGCGACCGGCGCTGCCGCATCCTTCGGCGATCTTTCCCCTGCTGATCGGTTTCAGGGCCAACAATGTGCCGGGGTTGTCCGCGCGCTGACGCCGGGCAACCCGAGGCCATCTTCCGAAACCGTCACGCAATCGCCGGGCGGCCGCCGGCCGGCCCGCTGTCAGGGAACGATCATGCCCCTCTGGAATACTCTGGCCCGCGCCGCGACGGCGGCGGGCGACGAAATCCTGCTGCGCCAACGCGGCGCCCTTTACGAGATCCGCTTCAACGGGCTGGAGCTGATGTCGAATCTCAACCACCAGTCCGAGACCGTGCTGGCCGAGCGCAGCCTGCGCCTGCATGGCCGCCCCGAGGCGCGCGTGCTGATCGGCGGGCTGGGCATGGGCTTCACCCTGCGCGCCGCGCTGGAGCTGCTCGGGCCGGCGGCGCGGGTCACGGTCTGCGAGCTGATCCCCGAGGTCGCCGCCTGGAACCGCGATCGCATCGGCCACCTGGCCGGCGATCCGCTGCGCGACCCGCGCGTCGATCTGCGGGTCGCGGATGTGATGGAGGTGCTGCTGGAGCATCGCGCCGGTTTCGACGTGATCCTGATGGACACCGACAACGGCCCGGATTTCACCGTGCGGCCGGCGAATGGCCGGCTTTACGGCGATAGCGGCCTTGCGGTGTTGCGCCGGGCGCTGCGGCCCGATGGCCTCGCCGCCTTCTGGTCCGCCACCGCCTCGGAGCCGTTCGAGCGGGTGTTGGACGCCCAGCCCTGGCATTGGCGGCGCGACGACATCCAGCTGATCGGCGGCCGGGTGGATGCCTTCCACCACATCTACCTGGCCAGCGCCGTGCCGGAACGGGTGGACGCGCGTCGGGCGGCGCCCGTGCCTGCGCTGGCCGCGCCCTGACCGCATAGGCGGGGCGCGCGGGTGCGCTGCCCCGCGGCATGCGGCATTTTCGTCGCGGCGCCCCGCCGGCATGGCGGCTATGGTGGTGCTGCGCATCGATTCGCGCCGCCGTTCCCATCGCGGAGGTCGTCCATGGCAAGCAAGGCAGGATCCTGGTGGGGCATCGCCGCCGCGGCGGCGGTGCTGGCCGTCATCGGCTGGCTGGCCTGGCAGGGCTTCGCGCGCGAGGATCGGCTGGTCGGCATCGCCTCGGGCAACGGCCGGATCGAGGCGACCGAGATCGACATCTCGGCCCTGTCCGCCGGGCGCATCGCCCGCATCCATGCCGCCGAGGGCCAGGTGGTGCGCAAGGGCGAAATGCTGGTGCAGATGGACACGCTGCAGCTCGACGCGCAGAAGCGCCAGGCCGAGGCGCAGTTGCGCCGCGCCCGCATCGGGGTCGAGACCGCGCAGAGCCTGGTGACCCAGGCCGAGGCGCAGCACCGGGCGGCCGAGGCTGCGGTCGAGCAGGCGCGGGCGGCGGCGGATGCGGCCTCGGGCCGGCTGGCGCGCACCGAAAGCCTGGCGCGCAGCAATGTCGCTTCGCAGCAGGCGCTGGACGACGTGCGGGCCTCGGGGCGCGAGACGCAGGCGGCGCTGGCCTCGGCCGAGGCCAATCTGGCCGCCGCCGAGGCCGGGATCGGCACCGCCCGCGCCCAGGTCGTCGATGCCAAGGCGGCGGTGGACGCGGCCCGGGCGGCGATCGAGGCCATCGAGGTGCAGATCGGCGACGCCACCCTGGAATCGCCGCGTGACGGCCGCGTGCAATACCTGATCGCGCAAGAGGGCGAGATCGTCGCCGCGGGCGGGCGCATCCTGAACCTGATTGATCTGGAGGATGTCTACATGACCTTCTTCCTGCCCACCTCGCAGGCCGGTCGCGTCGAGGTCGGGGCCGAGGCGCGGCTGGTCATGGACGCCGCCCCGCAATCCGTGATTCCGGCGCGCATCTCGTACGTCGCGGATGTGGCGCAGTTCACGCCCAAGACCGTCGAGACCGCCGAGGAGCGCGAAAAGCTGATGTTCCGCGTCCGCGCCCAGGTCGATCCGGGGCTGCTGCGCAAATACAGCAATTACGTCAAGACCGGCCTGCCCGGCACCGCCTATCTCCGCATCGACGCCGAGGCGGGCTGGCCCGACAGCCTGTCCAACCTTGTGGAATGACCGCCCTGCCCGACCTTGCCGACGACCCGCCGGTGGCCGAGATCGCCGGCGTCTCGCTGCGCTATCGCCAGGCGGTGGCGCTGGACGGGGTGACGCTGGCCGTGCCCGCCGGCCGCATGGTCGGGCTGATCGGGCCGGACGGGGTCGGCAAGTCCAGCCTGCTGTCGCTGGTCGCCGGGGCGCGGGTGATCCAGCAGGGGCAGGTCCGGGTGCTGGGCGGCGACATGGCCGACGGCCGCCACCGCGCCCGTCTCTGCCCGCGCATCGCCTATATGCCGCAGGGGCTGGGCCGGAACCTTTATCCCACGCTTTCGGTGGCCGAGAACCTGGATTTCTTCGGCCGGCTTTTCGGCCACGGCCCGGCCGAGCGCGCGCGCCGCATCGACACGCTGCTGGCCGCGACCGGCATGTCGCCGTTTCGCGACCGCCCCGCCGCCAAGCTCTCGGGCGGGATGAAGCAGAAGCTGGGCCTGTGCTGCGCGCTGATCCACGATCCGGACCTGCTGATCCTGGACGAGCCGACCACCGGCGTCGATCCGCTGTCCCGCCGCCAGTTCTGGGAGCTGATCGGCCGCATCCGCCGCGACCGCCCGGGCATGAGCGTGATCGTCGCCACCGCCTATATGGAGGAAGCCGCCGGTTTCGACTGGCTGGTGGCGATGGATGCGGGCCGGGTGCTGGCCACCGGCAGCCCGGCCGAGCTGCTGGAGCGCACGGGGGCCGAGGATCTCGACCGCGCCTTCATCGCGCTGTTGCCCGACAGCGAAAGGCGGGGGCATGAGCCGGTCCGGATCCCGCCGCGCCGGGCCGACGACGGCGAGACCGCCATCGAGGCGCGGCACCTGACCATGCGCTTCGGCGATTTCACCGCCGTCGATGACGTCAGTTTCCGCATCGGCAAGGGCGAGATCTTCGGCTTTCTCGGCTCGAACGGCTGCGGCAAGACCACGACGATGAAGATGCTGACCGGCCTTCTGCAGCCCAGCGAGGGCACGGCGCAGCTGTTCGGAATGGAGGTCGATCCGTCCGACATGGCGGTGCGGCGCCGGGTCGGCTTCATGAGCCAGTCCTTCTCGCTTTATGCCGAGCTGACGGTGCGGCAGAACCTCGACCTGCACGCACGGCTGTTCGGCATGGCGGCCGGGGCGATCCCGGATCGTGCCCGGCAGATGATCGAGCGGTTCGGGCTGGCGGGCGTCGCGGACGAATTGCCCGACGCCCTGCCCCTGGGCATCCGTCAGCGCCTGTCTCTGGCCGTGGCGATGATCCACGGTCCCGAGATCCTGATCCTGGACGAGCCGACCTCGGGCGTCGATCCGGTGGCCCGCGACGCCTTCTGGCGCGTCCTGGGCGAGCTGTCGCGCCAGGACGGGGTGACGATCTTCGTCTCGACCCATTTCATGAACGAGGCCGAGTGGTGCGACCGCATCTCGCTGATGCATGCCGGCCGGGTGCTGGTCAGCGACACGGCCGGGGCGATCAAGCGGGTCAAGGGCGCGGCGACGCTGGACGACGCCTTCGTCGCCTATCTGCAGGAGGCGATCGGCGACGAGCCCGCGCCCGCCCCGCTTGCCGATGCGGCCGAGACGGCGGCCCCGACCGGTGGCTGGTTCAGCCTGCGGCGGATGCTCAGCTATTCCCGGCTGGAATCGTTGCAACTCGGGCGCGATCCGATCCGGCTGACGCTGGCGCTGGTCGGCAGCCTGATCCTGATGTTCGTCATCGGCTACGGCATCAACATGGATGTCGAGGATCTGAGCTTCGCCGTGCTCGACCGCGACCAGACCGCGACCTCGCGCGACTATGTTCTGGACATCGCCGGCTCGCGCTATTTCACCGAAACCGAGCCGCTGGCGGATTACGACCAGATGGACGCGCGGATGCGCGGCGGCAACCTGGCACTGGCCATCGAGATCCCATCCGGCTTCGCCCGCGACCTGGCGCGGGGCGGCGCGGTGCAGGTCGGCGCCTGGATCGACGGCGCCAACCCGACCCGGGCCGAGACGGTGCGTGGCTATGTGCAGGGCATGCATGCCGACTGGATCATGCGCAAGACCCGCGAGGCGCAGGGCGATGCCGCCGTGCAGGGCAGTTTCGAGCTGGTGACGCGGTTCCGCTATAACCCGGACGTGAAAAGCCTGGTCGCCATGGTGCCGGCGGTGATTCCGCTGCTTCTGCTGCTGATCCCGGCGGTGCTGACCACGCTCAGCGTGGTACGCGAGAAGGAGCTGGGCTCGATCATCAATTTCTACGTCACGCCCGTCACCCGGCTGGAATTCCTGATCGGCAAGCAGCTACCCTATGTGGCGTTGGCGATGCTGAACTTCGCGCTGATGACGGCTTTCGCGGTCTTCGCCTTCCGGGTGCCGCTGACCGGCAGCCTGCCGGCGCTGACGCTGGCGGCGGCGCTTTACGTCACCGCCACCACGGCGATGGGGCTGCTGATTTCGTCCTTCATGCGCAGCCAGGCGGCGGCGCTGTTCGCGACCGTGCTGCTGACCATGATTCCCGGCGCGCAATTTTCGGGGCTGCTGGACCCGGTCTCCTCGCTGCAGGGCGTCGGCCGCGCCATCGGCGAGGTCTATCCGACCGCGCATTTCATCACCGCCTCGCGCGGGGCCTTTTCCAAAGGGCTGGGTTTCGGCGACCTGGGCATGGCCTTCGCGGCGCTGGCGGCGGCGGGGCCGCTGATCCTGGGGGTGAGCGCGCTGTTGCTGAGGAAACAGGCGAAATGAGGCTGCGCAACGTCTGGAACCTGGGCATCAAGGAGCTGCGCGGGCTGTGGCGCGACCCGGCCATGCTGCTGCTCATCGTCTATGCCTTCTCGCTGTCGATCTATACCGAGTCGAAGGCGATGCCGGAAAGCCTGTCCAACGCCGCCATCGCCGTGGTGGACGAGGACCGCTCGGCTCTGTCCGGGCGCATCATCGGCGCCTTTGCCCCGCCCTATTTCGGCACGCCGCGCCTGATCACCACCACCGAGATGGACCGCCGCATGGATAAGGGGCTGGACACTTTCGCGCTGGACATCCCGCCCGATTTCCAGCGCGATCTGCTGGCCGGCCGCCATCCGGCGATCCAGCTGAACGTCGACGCCACCCGCATGAGCCAGGCCTTCACCGGCAGCGGCTATGTCCAGCGGATCGTCGGCGCCGAGGTGGCCGAGTTCCTGGCCGGCCACCGCGCGGAAACCGCCCCGCCGGTCGAGCTGGCGCTGCGGGCGCGCTACAATCCGGCGCTGGACGCAGGCTGGTTCGGCGCGATCAACAGCGTCATCGACGCCGTGACCATGCTGTCGATCATCCTGACCGGCGCCGCGCTGATCCGCGAAAAGGAACATGGCACCGTCGAGCACCTGCTGGTCATGCCGGTGACGGCGGCCGAGATCATGCTGTCCAAGATCTGGTCCATGGGCCTGGTGGTGCTGCTGGCGTCCAGTTTTGCGATCACCGTGGTGGTGCAGATGGCCTTGCAGGTGCCGGTGGCGGGCTCGGTGCCGCTGTTCATCGCCGCGGCGGCGCTGATGCTGTTCGCCACCACCTCGATGGGCATCTTCCTGGCCACGGTGGCCGGGTCGATGCCGCAATTCGGCCTGCTGCTGATGCTGGTGCTGTTCCCGCTGCAGGTGCTGTCCGGCGGCATGACCCCGCGCGAGAACATGCCCGACATCATCCAGGCGCTGATGGCGCTGGCGCCCAACACGCATTTCGTCATCCTGTCGCAGGGCATCCTGTTCCGCGGCGCCGGGCTGGGCGTGGTCTGGCCGCAATTCCTGGCGCTGGCGGTGATCGGCAGCGCGCTGTTCTGGCTGGCGCTGCGGCAGTTCCGCCGCTTCCTTGCCTGAAAGCGGGCTTGCCGGAAACGCCTCAGCGGTCCTGCATGCCCTTGCCGGCCAGGATGCGCGGCGCGGCCTTTTCGATGCGCGCGGCCCGGGTCGCCGATTGCTTGGCCTGCGAGAAATGCAGCACCCAGCCGCGCCTGCGGCCCGGCGTCAGCGCCTCGAACGCCGCCTTGAACCCGGAATCGCCGTCCAGCCGCTGGACCAGTTCCTCGGGATAGTCCAGGTCGTCCTTGGGGAAATCGACCTTCAGCCCGGCCTTCTCGATCTCGATGGCCTCGTCGATATAGGCGCGCAGCACCGGCGCCAGCTTCCTGACCCGCGCCGGATCGGTGAAGTCGATGGTGCGGGACGAGCGCGAGTTCTCGCCCGGCGGCTCCAGGACGCCCTCGGGATCCTTCAGCAGCACGCCCTTGAAGAAGCCCAGCGTCGCGCGGTCCTTGAAGCCCCAGATGATCGCGACATTGTGGCCGTGCCAGGTATAGACCGGCGAACGCCACTTGAATTCCTCGGTCAGCGGGCTGGCCAGAAGGATCGCCCGCAGGGCCTCCAGCTCCTCGCGCCAGTCGGTGAGTTCGTCGAACAGCGCATCGACCTCGGGGTGCCTGGCGGCGGTCTGCTTGTCGGGCATCGTCGGCTTTGCCTTGCTGGTCCGGTCGGCGGCGATTGTGGCGCGGTTCGGCCCGGCTGTCGAGGGGGTGGGGCACCCCGCCCAAGGGCCGGGGCGACGGCGCCGGCGGACTGGGCTATGATGGCTGCCGATGCAACCAACCAGGAGAGCGGAAGATGTCCAGGAAATTCGCGATCGGCGATCATGTCCGCTGGAATTCCGAGGCCGGCCGCGTCTCGGGCACCATCATCGCCATCCATACCAGCGATTTCGACTACAAGGGGTACCGTCACCGCGCCTCTGAGGACGACCCGCAATACGAGATCAAGAGCGACAAGACCGATCACATCGCCGCCCACAAGGGCAGCGCGCTGGATCCTGCCTGAACACGCCAGCGGCAAAGGCCGCGGCCTGAAACCGGCGGCGCGACACGGCCGCGCCGCCCGGGGTCAGCCGATCAATAAGGGCTGTCCTCGAAATAGAACTTATCGGCGTTCTCGGGGGTGATGAGCTCCGAGGTCAGGATGAACTCGCCGCTCATCGGCGCCGCGCCGGTCAGGCCAAGCGCGGTCATCTCGATCGCGGTCGAGATCATCGAGGGCGGATAGGTCACGTTCACCGGCACCGCCTTGTCGCCATTGCGGATGCGGTCGACCATCTCCTTCATGCCGGCGCCGCCGACGACGATCATCTCGCCCTCGCGCCCGGCCTGCTCGATGGCGGCCAGCGCGCCGACCGCCTGGTCGTCGTCAGCCGCCCAGACCGCGTCGATTTCCGGGAAGCGCGACAGGTAGTCCTGCATCAGGTTGAAGGCGTTGTCGCGGTTCCAGTTGGCGTGATCCATCGCCAGCACCTCGATGCCCGAACCCTCCAGCGCCGCCTGGAAGCCCGCCACCCGCTCGTTGTCCACGGTCGAGGCGATGCCGCGCATCACCACCACCTTGGCGCCCTCCTCCAGCGTGTCGGCGAAATACTTGCCGGCGGTGCGGCCGAAGCTGTCATTGTCGCCGGCGACATACAGGTTCTCGATGCCCTCCTGGCTCAGGCCGCGGTCCACCACCGTCACCCAGACGCCGCTTTCGGCGATGCGCTGCACCGGCGCGGTCAGCGGTTCGGATTCGAAGGGCAGCACCACCAGCGCGTCGATGTTGCGCGTGGCCACCATGTCCTCGAGGTCCGAGACCTGCTGGCCCGGGTCCGAGGTGGTGGTCAGCACGAAGTCGAGGTCGGGATTGGCGGCCTTGAGCCGCTCGACCGTGCGCTCGGCATGGAAGTTCAGCGCCCCCGCCCAGCCATGCGTCGCGGCCGGGATCGAGATGCCGATGGTCTCGGCCAGCGCCGGCCCGGCGCACAGGCCGATCAGCGCCGTGGTGGCGATCAGGGTTTTCTTCATGATGGTTATCCCTCCCTCAGGTTAAGTTCAGCGGGCCGCGCCGGTATTGCGCTGCAGCACGACCGCAAGGATGATGACGACGCCCTGGATGGCCCCGTTCAGATAGGGGCTGACGAAATCGGTCAGGTTCAGCAGGTTGCCGATCAGCGACAGGATCAGCACGCCGACCACCGTGCCCCAGACCCGGCCGAAGCCGCCCTTCAGCAATGTGCCGCCGATGATGACCGCGGCGATGGCCTCCAGTTCCCACAACAGGCCGGTGGTGGCCGAGGCCGAGCCGAGCCGCGGCACATACATCACCACCGCGATGCCGACCAGCAGGCCCAGGATCGCATAGGTGGCGAGCTTCACCCGCGCCACCGCGACCGAGGAATAGCGCGCCACCTTCTCGTTCGAGCCGATGGCGGCGCAATGCCGGCCGAAGGCGGTGTGGCGCATCACCACCTCGCCCAGCACCGCCAGCAGGGCGAAGACGATGATCGGCCAGCTGATGCCGAACAGCCCGCCGTAATAGACCGGGCGGTAAAGCTCGCGCAGCTGATAGCCCAGCGACAGCGTGCCGCCATCGGCCAGCCAGGTGACCAGGCTGCGATAGATGCCCATGGTGCCCAGCGTCAGGATGAAGGCCTCGATCCCCGCCCGGGTGATCAGGACGCCGTTGATGAACCCGGCCGCCAGCCCGGCCAGCAGCGCCAGCGCGACGCCCAGCAGCAGCACCGCCAGCCCGTCGCCCATGCTGCCGGCCAGCAGGTTCATCACCAGGATCATCAGCCCGGCGACGAAGGCCGCCATCGAGCCCACCGACAGGTCGAGCCCGCCCGCCGTGATCACGAAGGTCATGCCGATGGCGATGATGCCGATGAAGGCCGAACGCGCCAGCACGTTGGTGATGTTGGCATAGCTGAGGAAATTCGGGTTCAACGCCATGCCGATCAGCACCAGCACCACCAGCGCCACCAGCGGGCCGATGACCCGCAGGTCCGGTCGGCGGGCGCCCCTCGCCCGGTTTTTCGAGATGCTGGCGGTGCCGCTCATGCCGCATTGTCCTTTGCTGTCTGCTCCATGCCCATCGCCAGGCGGACGATGCCGCCTTCGGTCACCGCCTCGCCGGCCAGCTCGCCCGCCTTGCGGCCGGCATGCATGACCACCACCCGGCTGGCGAGGCCGATGAGTTCCGGCATCTCGGACGAGATGACGATGATGCTGCGGCCCTCGGCCGCCAGCCCGGCGATCAGGCCGTAGATCTGCTGCTTGGTGCCGATGTCGATGCCGCGCGTCGGCTCGTCGATGATGATGACGTCCGGGTCGCTCAGCAGGGTCTTGGCCAGCAGCAGCTTCTGCTGGTTGCCGCCCGACAGGTTGCCCACCGCCATGCCGCGTTCCGGGGCGCGGATGGCGAAATCGGCGATGGCGCGGTCCAGCGCCGCCTCTTCGCGCCTGCGGTCGATCAGCGGCCAGCCGAAGCGTTCCAGCAAGGGCAGGGTCAGGTTCTCGCGCAGGGATTTTTCCAGCAGCAGGCCGGCGCCCTTGCGGTCCTCGGTCAGGTAGACCAGCCCGGCCCGCATCGCCTCGGCCACGCGCTCGGGCGCCAGCTCGCGGCCCTTCAGCCGCACCGTGCCGCTGCGCGGACGCAAGCCGGCAATGGCCTCGGCCAGCTCGGTCCGGCCCGAGCCGACCAGCCCGCCGATGCCCAGAACCTCGCCGCGGTGCAGGGTCAGGCCGACCCCCTCGACCAGGCCGGGCACGGCCAGATCCTCGACCTCCAGCACCGGCTCGGCGCCGGCGCCGCCGGCGGCCTTGGCGGGGTAAAGGTCCGCAAGCTCGCGTCCGACCATGGCGGCGGCCATGTCGTCCTGGGTCAGGTTGGCGGCCAGATCGGATCGCACCATGGTCCCGTCGCGCAGCACCGTCACCCGGTCGGCGATGCGGCTGACCTCGCCCAGCTTGTGCGAGGTGTAAAGGATCGCCACGCCCTCGGCCCGCAACCGCTCGATCTGCTTGAACAGCACCTCGGTCTCGCGCTCGGTCAGCACGGCGGTCGGCTCGTCCATGATCAGCACCCGCGCCTGGCGCGACAGCGCCTTGGCGATCTCGACCATCTGCTTGTCGGGGACCGAGATGCGCCAGACCGGCTCGGCCGGATCGACGCGGCATTCCAGACTGGCCAGCAGCTCGGCGGTGCGGGCGCGCATGGCCTTGTGGTCCAGCAGCCAGCCCCGCTTCAGCTCGCGGCCCAGAAAGACGTTCTGATTGACGGCAAGATGCTCGGCCAGGTTGAATTCCTGGTGGATCATGATGATGCCCAGATCCTCGGCCTGGTCCGAGCCGGCAAAGCGGATCGGCTTTCCGTCCAGCAGCACCTCGCCCCCGGTCGGGTCGAGATAGCCCGAAAGAATCTTCATGGCGGTGGACTTGCCGGCGCCGTTCTCGCCGATCAGGGCATGGACCTCGCCGGGATGCAGGGCGAAATCGACGCCGTGCAGCACCTCGATGGGGCCGAAGGACTTGGTCACGCCGCGCAGGGCCAGGATCGGGGCGGTCACGGCATCACCTCGACGAAGGCCGCGTCCCGGGCGTGCGAGCGCAGGCAGGCGTCGATGAAGCAAAGCCCCTCCAGCCCGTCCTCGATCCCCGGCAGCGCCAGATGCCCGGGCAGCGGCCGGCCGGCCTGCCGGGCGCGGATCGCCTCGGCCGCCTCGGCATAGAGATTGCCGAAACCCTCCAGATAGCCTTCGGGATGGCCGGGCGGCACGCGGCTGAGGCGGTCGAGCCCGGACGCGGTACCCGGCCCGGCGCGGCGCAGCTTCTGCGCCGGCTGGCCGAAGCGGGTGAACCACAGCGTCTCGGGCGTCTCATGTGCCCATTCCAGGCCGGCCTTGTCGCCGTAGACGCGCAGCTTCAGCCCGTTTTCGGTCCCCGGCGCTACCTGAGAAACCCACAGCATCCCCTTGGCGCCGTTGGCATAACGCATCAGGACATGCGCATTGTCGTCCAGCCGGCGACCGGGCACGAAGCTGGACAGGTCGGCCGCGATGCGCTCGGGCCGCATGCCGGTGACGAAGCGTGCCAGTTGGAAGGCATGGGTGCCGATGTCGCCGATCGCGCCGCCCGCCCCGGCCCGTGCCGGGTCGCCGCGCCATTCGGCCTGCTTGCTGCGGCTTTCCTCGGTCAGCCAGTCCTGCGCATATTCGACCTGCACCAGCCGCAGCCGGCCCAGGTCGCCGCGCGCGATCATGGCGCGGGCCTGACGGATCTGCGGATAGGCCGAGTAATTATGCGTCAGCACGAACAGCGCGTCCGAGCCGCGCGCCAGTTCGGCCAGCTCGCGGCCCTGCTCCAGCGTAGCGGTCATCGGCTTGTCGCAGATCACATGGATGCCCTGGGCCAGAAAGGCGCGGGCGACGGGGAAATGCAGGTGGTTCGGCGTGCAGATCGCCACCGCCTCGATCCCGTCCGGACGCGCCGCCTCGGCCCGCGCCATCTCGTGGAAATCGTCATAGCTGCGGGCGATCCCGGCCTCGGCGGCGCTGGCCGCCGCCTTTTCGGCGGTCGAGGACAGCGCGCCCGCCAGCAGCCGGAAGCGGTTGTCGAGCCGCGCCGCGATGCGATGCACGTTGCCGATCATGGCGCCGGCGCCGCCGCCGACCATGCCCAGCCGGATGGGGACATGCTGCCGCATTTCAGCCCCCCAGCCCCAGCATCCGCAGGTTGGCGGCCCGGTCGGCGCCGCCATCGGCGAAATCGTCGAAGCTGCGGTCGGTGACGCGGATGATGTGGTCGCGCACGAAGGCCGCCCCTTCGCGCGCGCCGTCCTCGGGATGCTTCAGCGCGCATTCCCATTCCACCACCGCCCAGCCGTCGAAATCCATCGCGGCCAGCTTGGAGAAGATCGCCCTGAAATCGACCTGGCCGTCGCCGGGACTGCGGAAACGCCCCGCCCGGTTCAGCCAAGGCTGATAGCCGCCATAGACGCCCTGCCGGCCGGTCGGGTTGAACTCGGCATCCTTGATGTGGACCATGCCGATGCGTTCGGCATAGATGTCCAGATTGGCAAGGTAATCAAGCTGTTGCAGCAGGTAATGCGAAGGATCGTAAAGCATCTTCGCCCGCGGGTGCTGGTCCACGCGGTCCAGGAACATCTCGAAGCTGGCGCCGTCGTGCAGATCCTCGCCGGGATGGATCTCGAAGCAGATGTCGACCCCGCGCGCATCGGCATGGTCGAGGATCGGCCGCCAGCGCGCCGCCAGCGCGTCGAAGGCCGCCTCGACCAGCCCCGCCGGGCGCTGCGGCCAAGGGTAGAAATAGGGCCAGGCCAGCGCGCCGGAAAAGGCCGCCATCCGGTCCAGGCCCAGATTGGCCGAGGCGTCGATGGTCTTGCGGACCTGATCCACCGCCCATTCCTGCCGCGCCGCCGGATTGCCGCGCAGCGCCGCCGGGGCGAAACCGTCGAAAGCCTCGTCGAAGGCCGGATGCACCGCGACCAGCTGGCCCTGGATATGGGCGGAAAGCTCGGTGATCTCGACCCCGTTCTGCGCCGCCCTGCCCCGCAACTCGTCGCAATAGTCGCGCGAGGACGCGGCCCGCTCCAGGTCGATCAGCGCCTCGGCCCCCGACGGCAGCTGCACGCCCAGAAAGCCGCAATCCGCAGCCCATGCGGTGATGCCGGCAAAGCTGTCGAACGGTGGCGCACTGCCGACGAACTGGGCCAGGAACAGCCCGGGCCCCTTGATTGTCCTCATCTTCCCCCCAGACGGATTCGCTCGGGACCGACCACGATGTAATCGGTTTCAGATGAAGGTCTCACAAGATGAAATGGTTTACAACGGGGTTTTTTGCGCTATCCATCAGGGAAAATCGCGATTGCGCAGGACCGAGTGACCAGAACCGGCAGACCGCCCCGAATCCAGGATGTTGCAAGGCTTGCCGGGGTTTCGGCCGCCACGGTCAGCCGCGTGCTGTCGAATCCCGCCATCGTGGCCGAGACCACCCGTCTTGCGGTCGAGGAAGCCATCGCCGAAACCGGCTACACGCTGAATGTGACGGCGCGGAACCTGCGCCAGCAGCAGGTGGGCGGCGTGCTGGCGCTGGTTCCCAACCTGGCCAATCCGTTCTTTTCGCAAATCCTGTCGGGGATCGCCGAGGTGCTGCGCGGCAACGGGCTGAACCTGCTGGTGCTGGACACCACCGCGCGCGGCAGCGCCGGCCCCGAGGCGATCGGCGCCTATCTGACGCGGTCGCACTCGGACGGGGTGATCGTGCTGGACGGCAACCTGGATGCGGCGCTGTTCCGGCAAACCAGCTGCCCGCCGGTGGTGCAGGCCTGCGAATGGATCGGGGGGTTGTCGGCGCCAAGGGTGCTGGCCGACAATGCCGAGGGCGGGCGGCTGGCGATCCGGCACCTGACCGGGCTTGGCCATCGCCGCATCCTGCACCTGACCGGCCCCGAGGGGAATTCGCTGACCGTCTCGCGCCGTGCCGGGGTTCTTGCGGGGCTGGAGGCGGCGGGCGTGACGGCCGGTATCGCGCTGTCGGGGGATTTTTCGCTGCGCTCGGGCCATGCGGCGGCGCAGCGCATTCTGGCGCTGGCCGAGCCGCCGACGGCCATCTTCTGCGACAATGACGAAATGGCCATCGGCCTGATCAACGGGCTGGTGCAGGGCGGGTTGCGGGTGCCCGAGGACATCTCGGTGGTCGGTTTCGACAATATCGAGATGTCCGCCTATACCCTGCCGCCGCTGACCACGATCCGGCAGCACCGGGCGCGGCTGGGCCGCCATGCCGCCAACGCGCTCTTGGCGCTGATCGACGGCCAGCCCTGCCCCGAGGAGGAGATCCTGCCGGTCGAGCTGCTGGTCCGCGCCAGCACCGCCGCCCCAATGGCCGCCCCCGCCTGACCGACCTTCCATGACAAGGCGGCCGGCTGTGACGCCGGCCGCCCGTTTCGAGGAATCGCGGCTTACCAGTTGAAATCGTCGCCGCTAAGCTGGTTCAGCCGGGTGTTTTCGATCACCAGCTGGTCGGCGCCGGCCCGGATCACCACGTTGTCGCCGACCTGCACCGCAGCGCCGCGGATATCCGCCCAGCTGTCGAACCGGGCATAGGCCGACAGGTCGATCACGTCGTCGTCGCGGTCGAAATCCGTCACCCGGTCGCGGCCGCCATTCCAGACGAAGACATCCGCGCCCTCGCCGCCGGTCATGGTGTCGTTGCCCAGGCCGCCGTTCAGCGTGTCGTTGCCCTCGTGGCCCCACATCCGGTCCGCGCCGGCTTCGCCGAAGATGCGATCGTCGCCCTCGCCGCCATAGACGATGTCATTGCCGGCACCGGCGCGAACGGTGTCGTTGCCCTCGCCCGCCGCGATGGTGTCGCGGCCGGCCCCGCTGACCGAGAGATCGTTGCCCTCGCCCAGAGCGATCGAGTTGTTGCCGTGCCCGGCGCGCACCACGTCGTTGCCCGAGCCAGCGGCGATCACATCATTGCCGCCGCCGGCGTCGATGACGTCGTTGCCTTCGCCGCCGAAGACGCGGTTATGGCCCTGGCCGGCATTGATGCGGTCGTTGCCCTCGCCGCCGTCGATGGTGTCGTTGCCCTGGTAGCCCAGGATGGTGTCGTCGCCGGACATGCCCCAGATGCGATCCGCAAGGCTGGTGCCGTTCAGGCGGTTGTCGTCGTCATTGCCACGAATGTTGGCCATGGTTCTTCTCCGTCACTTTCGTTGCACCGGCATGGTGTGGAAACGGCCCCCGGGGGCCGTGCCCCGCACTCCGGCTGCCGGTTCGGCCGGGGCGGAATGGCGCGCGCCTCAGGCGCGGGCGCGGGTGGCCAGGCGCTCGCCGACCAGCAGCATGCGCATGGCGTTCTCGGCCGCGGCGCGCAGCAGCTTGGCGCCCTGATCGATGGCCTTGTCCAGCGAGCAGGGCCGGCGCATGATCGAGGCATAGGCGCCGATGCCGTGTTCATAGGTCTGGCGGGCGCCCTTGCCGATGCTGCCGGCCAGGGCGATGGTCGGGATGCCAAGCGCCTCGGCGCGGCGCGCCACCTCGCAGGGCACCTTGCCATAGGGGCTTTGCCCGTCCAGCGCGCCCTCGGCGGTGATGACCAGATCGGCGCGCGACAGCAGCCGGTCGAACTCGAGGTAATCCAGCATGATGTCGAAGCGCGGATGCAGCGTGGCGCCGGCCAGGCCCGCCAGCCCGGCCCCGAGTCCGCCCGAGGCGCCGGCGCCCGGCATCCCGGCCACGTCGCGGCCGGTCGCCGCCAGGATCGCGGCGGCATGGCGGGTCATGCCGCGGTCCAACTGCTCGACCTGTTCGGGCGTCGCGCCCTTTTGCGGGCCGAAGATCCGGGCCACGCCGCGCGGCCCCAGCAGCATGTTGTGCCAGTTCACCGCCGCGTCGATCCGCACCCCGGCCAGCCGGGGATCGAGGCCGGTCACGTCGATGCGGTCCAGACGCTCCAGCGCGCCGCCGCCCTCGGGCAGCTCGCGCCCCTCGGCATCCAGCAGCCGGGCGCCGAGCGCCCGCACCATCCCGGCGCCGCCATCGTTGATGCCGCTGTCGCCGCAGCCGATCAGGATGCGCTCGACACCATGGTCCAGCGCCTGCAGGATCAGCTCGCCCACGCCGCGGCTGGTGGTCAGCGTCGGGTCGCGGCGGTCGCGGGGCACCAGCGACAGGCCGGCGGCGGCGGCCATCTCGATCACCGCGCTGCGCGGGCCGTTGCCGCCCATCAGGCCCCAGAAGCTGGCGACGGGCTCGCCCACCGGTCCGGTGACGGTGGTGGCGATCATCCGGCCGCCGGTGGCGGCGACCAGCGCCTCGGTGGTGCCCTCGCCGCCATCGACCATGGGGGCGGTCAGGATGGTGGCATGGGGCGCGGCCCGGCGCACGCCGCGGGCGATGGCGTCGGCCACATCCTTGACCGAGAGCGATTCCTTGAAGCCCGAGGGCGCGATCAGAACGGTCAGAGACATTTCGCATATCCTTTCCTGCTATCTGATGGGATTACGACCCCGGCCCCGGCCTTATTCCCGCCCGAGGCGAAAAATTTGCGACGCGGATGAAAAAAGGCGGCAGAAGCCGCCTTTTTTGCTGTTTTTCGTGGTTTACCGAATGATGATGCGAAACCCCGCCGGTCGCAGGATGCGGTTCAACCCCTGCAGTTCCTGCGCGGGCCGGCGCTGCGGCTGGGCTTTGCGCGGCTGGGCCGGCGCGGCCAGGCGGCGTTCCGGGCGGGGCAGCGGCCGGGCGGCCTCCATGGCGGTTTTTGTGGCGGTTTTTGTGGCGGCCTCGGCCTCGGCGGCGGCGGGTGGCGCCGGCGGGCTCAGCGCCACGGCCGGGGCGACCAGCATGGCGGCGGGGACCAGCCGCGGCGGCGCCTCGGCGCGCATCCTTTGCAATTGCGCCGGCCAGACCAGCAGCGCAAAGCCGATCAGCAGCGCGGCGACCAGCGGCGCCAGCGGCAGCGCCAGCCGCATCAAGTCGGCCTGCACGAAACCCGCGCCCTCGGCATTGCCGAAGATCGCCACCGGCTTGGCCGAGGCCATCATGCTTTGGCAAAACCCGGTGCCCATGACCGCGACCAGGATCAGCAGCGCCGGATCATGGCCCAGCCCGGCCAGCGGCAGCGCCACGGCCGGGATCAGCACCGCCGCGCGGGCCGAACGCGAGGTGATCGCCAGATGCGCCGCGACCGCCACCACGGCCAGCAGCGCCACGACCGCCGGCAGACTGCCGGCCAAGCCCGGCGGCAGCGCAGAAAGCGCATGGCCGGCCAACCAGCGGTCGGCGCCGGTTGCGGTCATCGCCTCGGCGATCAGCACCGTGGCGGCCATGTAAAGCAGCAGCTCCACATCGACGGCGCGGAAGATCTCCTTGGGCTTGCGGTGGGTAAAGGGCGGGGTCAGCAGCAGCAGCGCCCCGGCCAGCGCCACCAGCGCCATGCCGATGCCGTGCAGGTCCGCCGTCAGCCACAGCCCAACGACCAGCGCCAGCACCATGCCGATACGGCGTTGACGGCGGCGGGTGGCGGCGTCCGGCATCGGCGTCTCGATCCGCGGCAGCGGCGCCATCAGCGCCGCGCGCGGCACGAACAGCCACAGGATCAGCCCCGCCCCCGCCAGGCTTGCCGCCAGCGAGAACGGCAGGCCGAGCGCCGCCCAGCCGAGATAGCCCAGATGCAGCCCGGTGGCGCTGCGGATCGCCTCGGCCGCCAGCAGATGCGCCCCGGCCCCGATCAGCGAGGCGCCGGCGGACAGCAGGATCACCGTGGGAAACAGCAGCGCCAGCGGCCGTGCCAGCCTCGGATCGGGCAGCACGGCGGCGATGGCGGCAAAGACCGGCAGCAGCAAGGCCGCCCGCCCCGAGGTCGAGGGCAGGACGAAGGCCGTCGCCGCGATCGCCAGCGTCAGCACCAGCGCGAAGGGCGCGAAGCGCATACCCCGGCGCAGCAGCGGCGCGACCAGCCGTTCGGTCAACCCGGCCTCCTTGGCGACGGCGGCGATGACGAAGGCCGAGAGCAGCAGCCAGATCAACTCGTTGCCAAGCGCGGCAAAAAGCTGCGCCTCGCTCAGCACGCCGCCCAGCACCAGCGCCAGCACGGCCGCCAGCGCCACCAGGGATTCGGGGACGCGCGTGCCGACCCAGCCCAGGATCGCCAGGGCCGAAACGGCCAGCGCCACGCGCGGCGGCTGCGTCAGGGCGCCCGGCAGGCAGGCGGCGGCGACGATCATCCCGGCCAGCGCCGCCAGCACGACATGGCGCCGGCGCGGCAGCGGCAGGGCGGGGATCGGTGCAAGGGTTCGGGCGGTCATCGCGGTTCTCCTGTGGCGGTTTCGCGACAGGATTACGACGCAGCGCCGGATCTATTCCCGCAGCGCCTGCGCTTCTTCCTCGGGGGTCATCGGCGCGCCGGCGCCGATTGCCGCCAGTGCCGCGTCGATCGAGGTCTCGCCCGAGGCGGGGCGGTAGTCCGCGCCGGCGCCGGTCGCGGTGGCGGCGAACCGCTCCTGCCAGCCGGCGGTGCCGCGGCAGGCCAGGACAATGCGCTGCGCCTCGCCCCGCACGGTTTCGTATTCGCGGCAAAGCGCGCCACCCTCGGCCCGGAACGAGGCGATCATCGCCAGTTCCCCGCCATCCGCAAGCGGCTGGACCTGCCCCGAGGCCATATTGTCCAGCGCCGCCAGTTCAGCCTCGGCCAGCCCCGTGGGCGCGTGCTCGGGCCATTGCCACCAGCCGAGGCCGATGGCCACCACGGCGACCGAGGCCGCCGCCGCCATCCACGGCCGGCGGTTGAGGTTGGCGGGTTGGGGTGCCGCAGCCGGCGGCGCCTTGGCGGCGGCGGCACGGATCATCGCGGCCAACGGATCCTCGGTCCCGGTGCCGGTGCCGGACCCTCTGCCGGTCCCTGCCCCGCCGCCTTGGCCGCGCAGTCCCGCCAGCAGGCGGCGGGTCTCCTCGAAGCGGCGCAGGCGGGCCTGCAGCTCGGGGTCGGCGGCGACCGCGCGCCGCACCGCCTCGGCCCGGCCGGGGTCCAGTTCGCCGTCGGCCAGCGCCATCAGGGTTTCGTCGTCGATCTGCATGGGCCCATCCCTTCGCGGTCTTTCCTGCAATACGCGCCGGCCGTCATCTTATTCCCAACCGATCCGCCAGCGCGAGCCGTGCCCGCGACAGCCGGCTCATCACCGTGCCCATGGGAATGCCGAGAATGCGCGCGGTCTCGGCATAGCTCATCTCCTCGACGCAGACGAGATGCAGGATCTCGCGCTGCTCGGGGGGCAGTTCGGCCATGGCCGCCTCGACGCTTTGCAGCATCAGCCGCGCTTCCAGCGCCGGGCCGGGATCGGTCGGCAGCGCCTCGGGCATGTCGTGGATATCCACCTGGACCCCGGCGCTGCGCTGGCGCCGGGTCTGGTCGATGAAGGCGTTGCGCATGATGCGGAACAGCCAGGGCTCCATCCGCTGCCCGGAATCGAAGCTGGCGGCATGGGCGATGGCGCGCTCGACGGTGATCTGGACCAGATCGTCGGCCTGGTCCGGGCGTCGGGTCAGCGACAGCGCATAGCGCCGCAGGTTCGGCAAGAGCGCGATCAGAGTTTCGCTGAAAGCCGCATCCATGGAACCTCCGCGACGGATGATGTTGACGACAAGCGGGAATAATAGAATCTGCCTGACGTAGAATGTCCAGAAACGCTCTGGAAGGAGAATGTCGTGCCGACCCGCCTGTTTGTGTTCCTGATCGTCGCCCTGGCCGTGCTGAGCGCCGACCTGCGTCCCGATGCGCCGGGCTGGGCTGGCTCGGCCGCCTGGGCGGATGACGATGATGACGGCGACGACGGCGACGACGATGATGACGACGACGACGACGACGCGCCGCGCCGGCGTCGGCCGGCGCCGCAGGCCCGCGTCGCACCGCTGCCGCTGCGCGCCCCGAACGAGGTCATCGCACAGGGCCTGGGGCCGCAGGACCTGCAGGCGCTGCGGGCCGAGGGCTTCCGGGTGCTGCGCGAGACCCGGCTCGCCTCGGGCACGCCGCTGGTGCGGCTGCGCAAGCCCGATGCGATGACCATGGATGCGGCGCGCGACCGGGTGCGGGCCCTCGGCTCGGCCGATGCGGCGGATTTCAACCATTTCTACCGCCCCGGCAACGCGCCGGCGGCGGCATGCCTGGGCGCCGACTGCCCGGCCCGGCAGATGATCGCCTGGCCGGCGCGGACCTTGGGCTGCGGCAATCCGCCGCGGATCGGCATGGTCGATACCGGGCTGAACCCCGGCCATGACGTGCTGAAGGATTCGCGGATCACCGTGCATCGCATCAAGGCGGGCAAGGGCGTCGCGCCCTCGGACCGCCTGCATGGGACGGCGGTGGCGGCGCTGCTGGTCGGCCGGGCCGACAGCCGCACTCCCGGGCTGGTGCCGCAGGCCGAGCTGATCGCCGTCGACGCTTTCCACAAGCAGCGCCAGGATGAACGTGCCGATGCCTTCGCGCTGGTCGAGGCGCTGGACCATCTGGCGGCGCAGGATGTCGATATCGTGAACCTGTCGCTGGCCGGTCCGCCGAACCAGGCGCTGGCGCGGCAGATCCGCCGGATGGACCGGCAGGGCGTCGTGCTGGTCGCGGCGGCCGGCAATGGCGGGCCGGCGGCGCGGCCGGCCTATCCGGCCGCCTATGATCCGGTGATCGCGGTGACGGCGGTGGACCGCCGGGCGCAGGTCTATCGCCGGGCCAGCCGCGGCGGTCATATCGACCTGGCGGCGCCGGGCGTGGATGTCTGGACTGCCGCCTCGATCAGCGGCGCGCGGACCAAGACCGGCACCTCGTTTGCGGCGCCCTTCGTCACCGCCGCCGCCGCGCTGCTGCTGCAGGCCGAGCCCGAACTGACGCCGGCCGAGGTGCGGCGCCGGCTGCAGAGCTCGGCGCGGGATCTGGGCAAGGCCGGGCCGGACGAGGTCTTCGGCCATGGCCTGGTCCGCCCCGACGATCCCTGCGCCGCCACCCGGCCCTGAGCGGCTTGTCGCCGCGATGCCGGGCGGCGCGTCCCGCGCCCCGCCCGGCCTGGCATCAGGCATCAGGCGTCAGTCCAGGCTGACATTGGCGTCCTTCACCACCGGCTCCCATTTCGCCATCTCGGCCTTGACATGCTCGGCCAGTTCCTCGGGCGTCGAGGCGACGATGGTGGCCGAGAACTCCTGCATCCGCTCGGCCACCGCCGGGTCGGCCATGGCGGCGATGGCGGCCTTGTTCAGCGCCGCGATGGCCTCGGGCGGGGTGCCGGCCGGGGCGAACAGCGCGTTCCAGCTATAGGTCTCGTAGCCCGGCAGGGTCTCGGCGATGGCCGGCACGTCGGGGAAGCTGGGCGCGCGCTCGGTGGTGGTCACGCCCAGGGCGCGCAGCTTGCCGCTGGAGATGTGGCTGGAGGCCGAGGGCAGATTGTCGAAGATGATCGGCACCTGGTTGCCCAGCACGTCGGTCAGCGCCGGGCCCGAGCCCTTGTAGGGGATATGGGTGATGTCCACGCCGGCCATCGACTTGAACAGCTCGCCCGACAGGTGCAGCGGCGTGCCGTTGCCGGAGGAGGCATAGGCCAACGCCCCCGGATCCTTCTTCGCCATGTCGATCAGTTCCTGCACGCTGTTGACCGGCAGTTCCGGGTTCACTGCCAGCACGTTCGGTACCAGCACCAGAAGCGAGACCGGCGCGAAATCCGCCACCGGGTCATAGGGCTTCTGCTTCAGGATCAGCGGGTTCAGCGCATGGGTGGCGACCGTCGCCATCAGGATGGTGTAACCGTCGGGATCGGCCTTGGCGACCTGGGCCGCGCCCAGGCTGCCGCCGGCGCCGCCGACGTTCTGCACGATGACCTGCTGGCCCAGTTCCCGGCTCATCCGGTCGGCGACGATGCGGCCGACCACGTCGGTCGAGCCGCCGGCGGCGAAGGGGATCACCAGGGTGATCTGGCGTTCCGGAAACTCGGCGGCGGCGGCGCCGGCCAGGCCAAGCGCCATGGCCGCGCCCAGCAGCAGGCGGCGGGTGATGGATGGTGTCATGGGTTTCCTCCCTGTTGGTCAGGCGTCGCTTTCGGTGAAGACCTCGTCGCGGCGTTTGCGGATCTGCGGCATGAAGACCAGCACCAGCACCCCGACCGACAGCAGAAGCAGCACCAGGCTGATCGGACGGGTGACGAAGGTGGTGGGATCGCCCCGCGACAGGATCATCGCCCGGCGCAGGTTCTCCTCGAGCAGCGGGCCAAGCACGAAGCCCAGAAGCAGCGGCGCCGGCTCGCAGCGCAGCTTGGACATGATATAGCCCAGCAGCCCGAAGGCGGCGACCGCGAACAGGTCATAGGTGTTCGAGGCCACCGAATAGACCCCGATCGAGCACATGGCCATGATGATCGGGAACAGCACATAATAGGGCACGGTCAGCAGCTTCACCCACAGCCCGATCAGCGGCAGGTTCAGGATCACCAGCATCAGGTTGCCGATCCACATGCTGGCGACGATGCCCCAGAACAGCTGCGGCTGCTCGGTGACCACATTGGGCCCCGGCACGATGCCCTGGATGATCATCGCCCCGATCATCAGCGCCATCACCGGGTTGGCGGGAATGCCCAGCGTCAAAAGCGGGATGAACGAGGTCTGCGCCCCGGCATTGTTGGCGCTTTCGGGGCCGGCCACCCCGGCCAGCGCGCCCTTGCCGAATTCCTCGGGGTGTTTCGAGAGCTTCTTTTCCACCGTGTAACTGGCAAAGGCGGCCAGGATGGCGCCGCCGCCGGGCAGGATGCCCAGCACGGAACCCACGCCGGTGCCGCGCAGCACCGGGCCGATCATCTGCTTCAGTTCGGCGCCGGTCGGGAACAGGCGGTTGATGTTCTTGGTCATCACCTCGCGGTCATGCTCGTCCTCGAGATTGCGCAGGATCTCGGCGATGCCGAACACGCCGACGGCCACGGCGACGAAGTTCAGCCCGTCGGCATAGTTGGTGATGCCCATGGTGAAGCGCGGCGTGCCGGTATAGATGTCGGTGCCGACCAGGCCCAGCAGCAGGCCCAGCACCACCATGGCCAGCGCCTTCAGCACCGAGCCATGCGCCAGCGCCACCGACATCACCAGGCCCATGACCATCAGGCTGAAATATTCGGCCGCGCCGAATTTCAGCGCCACCTCGGTCAGCGGCGGGGCGAAGATCGCCACCAGGAAGGTGGCGACGGTGCCGGCGAAGAACGACCCCAGCGCCGCCACCGCCAGCGCGGTGCCGGCCCGGCCCTTGCGCGCCATCTGATAGCCGTCGATGGCGGTCACCGCGGACGAGCTTTCGCCGGGCATGTTGATCAGGATCGCCGTGGTCGAGCCGCCATATTGCGCACCGTAATAGATCCCCGCCAGCATGATCAGCGAACTGACCGGTTCGAGCTGGAAGGTGATGGGCAGCAGCATGGCGATGGTCGCGGTGGCACCGATGCCGGGCAGCACCCCGATCAGCGTGCCCAGAATGACCCCGATCAGGCAGAAGGCCAGGTTCGCCAGCGACGAGGCGACCGAGAAGCCCATGGCGAGATTGCCGAGCAGATCCATGGCGGCCTCACATTCCCAGCCACGGGCCGAAGCGCCGGAACGGCAGCCCCAGACCGTAGCTGAAGATCAGGGTGGACAGGACGGTGACCCCGACCGCCAGCGCCAGCGCCGCCAGCGGCCGCATCCGCACCGACGCCTGCGAGGCGATCAGCGTGGTCACGAACAGCGCCGGCACGAAGCCCAGGCCGCGCACGGTCAGGCCGAAGAAGATCGGCGCGGGCAGGATGAACAGGATGCCGCGCCAGGCGATGGCGCCGAAGGGCTCGTCATCCTCGCGGCCGAAGGCGCGCAGCAGGATGATCGCCCCCAGCAGGAACAGCAGCCCCGACAGCACCATCGGGAAATAGCCCGGCCCCATGCGCAGCGAGCTGCCGATCTCGAGCCCGGTGGTCTGCCAGCCGAAAAATCCCGCCGCCGCCATCAGCAGCAGCCCGGCCGCGATGTCGGTCTTGTCCTTGGGTTTTGTGGACATGTGTTTCCCCCGCTTGAAGCTGCCCCGCCGCGGTCGCGGCGGCGGGGCCGCAGGATCAGTCGGCGTAGACGCCGGCCGCCTCGATCACCGGCTTCCAGCGCGCGATCTCGGCCTCCAGCTTGGCCTTCAGCGCCGCGGGGGTCGCATCCTCGGCCGAGGAGGGCGCGGTGCCCAGATCGGCCATGGCCTTGATCACGCCTTCGTCCGCCAGCGCCACCTGCAGGGATTTCGACAGCCGTTCGTTGATCGCGGCCGGCGTGCCCTTCGGCGTATAGATGCCGTGCCAGATGCCGAATTCCAGCGTCTCGAGCCCGCTTTCCTTGGCGGTCGGCAGGTCGGGGAACAGCTTCAGCCGCTCGGGCGAGGTCACGGCATAGGCCTTGATCGTGCCGCCCTTGATCTGCTGGGTGGTGTTGGTGGTCTGGTCGCACATGATGTCGGTCTGGCCGCCCAGCAAGTCGGTCATCGCCGGGCCGGTGCCCTTGTAAGGCACCGTCACCAGCGGCGTTTCCAGCGCCTGCATCAGCAACATGCCGCACAGG
Organism: Paracoccus simplex; assembly: GCF_042648325.1. Taxonomy (NCBI): domain Bacteria; kingdom Pseudomonadati; phylum Pseudomonadota; class Alphaproteobacteria; order Rhodobacterales; family Paracoccaceae; genus Paracoccus; species Paracoccus simplex. The sequence continues at coordinate 99,101 of NZ_JBHRXE010000013.1, forward strand.
TGGCTGGCCGCGCCGATGCCGGCATTGGCCAGCGTCAGCTCGTCGCCATGCGCCTTGACATAGTCCATGAAGCCCGCGAAATCGGTGGGCTCGAAATCCTTGCGCGCCGTGACCACCATCGGCACCTCGGTCACGAGGCCGACATATTCGAAAGCGTTCAGCGTGTCATAGGCCAGATTGCGGTACAGCGTGGCCGAGGTCGCCATGCCGATATGGTGCAGCAGCACAGTATAGCCGTCCGCCTCGGCCTTGGCGACCTGACCCGCGCCCAGCGTGCCGCCGGCGCCGCCGACGTTCTCGACCACGATCTGCTGGCCGAGGTCGGCCGACATCTTCTCGGCCACCAGCCGCGCCACGGTATCGGTGGGCCCGCCGGCCGAGAAGGGCACGACCATGGTGATCTGCCGGTTGGGATAGTCCTGCGCATAGGCAGCGGTGGTGAATGTCAGCGCCGCGGCAAGCGCGGCCACAAGCTTCGGATAAGCCATCTTTCCCTCCCTGATTCATGAACCTTGGGCCGCGCGCTCCTCAACGCGCAGCCGATGGCCTCAGGTTGGGCGCGCAAAGGGGTTTCAGACAAATGCTAATGCGCCGGCCCGGCGCGGATTCGAAACCGGCCGGCGGAAAATGGGTGGAAAAGGTGACAATGGCGGCAAGGGATGGGCGGAAATCCACCCAGGATCAGGATTCCTCATCCGCCGCCTCGACGATCAGCCGCCGGTCCAGCCCGTATTTCTGCATCTTCTCGTAAAGCGTCTTGCGCGAGATCCCCAGCGTCTCGTAGACGGCGCGCAGCCGTCCGCCATGGGCGGCGATGGCGCCGGCGATCAGGCTGCGCTCGAATGCCGCCACCCGGTCGGCCAGCCGCGCGCCCTGTGCCGGGCCGATCTCGGCGCCTTCCAGCCCCAGCACGAAACGCTCGGCCAGGTTGCGCAGCTCGCGCACGTTGCCCGGCCATTCCCGCGCCGCGAGACCGGAGAGGAAGGCCGGCGGCGCCTCGCGCTCGGCGATGTTGTGCCGCGCGGCGGATTCGCGCAGAAGCTGCAGGAACAGCAAGGGAATGTCCTCGCGCCGGGCCGAGAGCGGCGGGACATGCAGCACCGCGACGTTCAGCCGCCAGTAAAGATCCTCGCGGAAGGCGCCGCGCGCCACCAGATCGGCCAGATCGACCTTGCTGACGGCGATGAAACGCACGTCCAGCGGCACCGGATCGTTCGAGCCCAGCCGGGTGATCACCCGTTCCTGCAGAACCCGCAACAGTTTCGCCTGCAATTCCAGCGGCATCGAGCCGATCTCGTCCAGAAGCACCGTGCCGCCGCGGGCATGTTCGAACTTGCCGAAGCGCGGGCGCAGCGCGCCGGGAAAGGCCCCGGCCTCGTGGCCGAACAGCTCGCTTTCGATCAGCGCCTCGGGCAGGGCGGCGCAGTTGATGGCGATGAAGGGCCGGCCGGCGCGGGTCGAGATGTCGTGCAGGGTGCGGGCCGCCACCTCCTTGCCGACGCCGGTCGGGCCGATGATCAGCGCATCGGCATCCGAGGCGCCGATGGCCCGCAGCCGGTAGCGCAGCTCGACCATGACCTGGGTGCGGCCGGGCAGCCGCACCTCGACATCGTCGCGCTTGCCGGCGACGGCGCGCAGGCGGCGGTTCTCCAGCACCAGGGCGCGATGGTCGATGGCGCGGCGGATGACGGTGGCCAGCTCCTGCACGACGAAGGGCTTCTCGATGAAGTCATAGGCGCCGCCGCGGATCGCCTCGACCGCCAGCGGCACCTCGGCATGGCCGGTGACCAGGATGACCGGGATGTCGGGATCGACCTCGCCCAGCCGGCCCAGCAGGGTCATGCCGTCCATGCCGGGCATGCGGATGTCGCTGACCACCGCGCCGGCGAAGCCCGGCCCGGCCAGCGCCAGCGCCTCCTCGCCCGAGGCCAGCGGCTCGACCGCGAAGCCGGCCAGCTCCAGCGCCTGCGCGGTCGAGCTGCGCATCTGTTCGTCGTCGTCCACCAGCAGGACACGGGCGGTCATGCGGCGGTCTCCCGGGCGTCGGCGGCGGTGGCCGCGGGCAGGACCACGCGGAACTCGGCGCCCGGCCCGGCATCCTGCACCGAGATCTCGCCGCCGAAATCGCGGACGATATTGGCGGTGATCGACAGGCCCAGCCCCAGCCCCGCACCCATGCCCTTGGTGGTGAAGAACGGATCGAAGATCCGCGGCGCGACCGTCTCGGCCACGCCCGGGCCGCGGTCGCGCAGGGCGATGGTGACGCGCCCGCCCTGCGCGCGGGCGGAAAGCGTGATGCGGCGGTCCTGCGCGGTCTCGACCGCATCGGCGGCATTGGTGATCAGGTTCACCAGCACCTGCTGCAGCCGCGTCGGCCCGGCGCGCAGCGCCGGCAGGTCTGCGGGGATGTCGCATTCCAGCACCGCGCCGCTGGCCGCCAGCCGGGCGCCGACGATGGTCTGCGTCTCGCGCAGCAGCGGGGCCAGCGCCACCGCGCCCAGCTTGTCGTCGGGCTTGCGCGCCGCCTGCCGCAGGTGCTTGCCGATGGCGGCCATGCGGTCCACCAGCGCCAGGATCTCGGCGATGTTGTCGCGGGCGCGGGCATAGTCGCCGCGTTCGATCAGGATGGCGGCGCTGTCGGCATAGTTGCGCGCCGCCGCCAGCGGCTGGTTGATCTCGTGGCTCAGCGAGGCCGACATCTGCCCCAGCGCCGCCAGCTTGCCGACCTGCACCAGGCTGGTCTGGGCAGCGCGCAGCTCGACCTCGGTGGCGCGGCGCTCGGCGATCTCCTGCTCAAGCTGGCTGTTCACGCGCGCCAGGTCGGCGGTGCGCTCGACCACGCGGCGCTCCAGCTCGGCGGTGGCGGCAAGGCGCTCGGCGATGCGGGCGCGGCGCTGGCGCAGCATCAGCGCCCCGAACAGCGCCGCCGACAGCAGCAGCACCAGGCTCAGCACCATCAGCCGCGCCTCGGCCCGCAAATCGGCGCTGTCCAGCAGCACATGCACCGTCCAGCCGGCATCGGCCATGTTCTGCGAGGCGGCGATATAGTCCCGCGTCCCCGCCGCCGCATCGCTCAGCGAGGCGGGCAGGCGCAACAGCTCGACCCCGCCGCCGTCCAGCCGCTGTAGCGGAAACTCGGCCAGCGGCGTCTCGGCATAGCGGCGCGAGGCCGCGGTCCGCGCCAGCCGGTCGGCGGTCAGCGGATAAAGGCTGTGATAAAGCCAGCTCGGCTCCGAGGACAGAAAGGCGGTGCCGTCCGGGTCGGTCACCAGCACCCGGTATTCGCCGCCGCGCCAGCCGGCCTCGATCCGGTCCACGCCGATCTTGACCGCCACCACGGCGATGATCCCGCCCGCCGCGTCCCGCACCGGGGCCGAGAAGAAATAGCCCCTGACCCCCGAAGTGGTGCCCACGCCGTAGAACCGCGCCGGCCGGCCCCGCATGGCGTCGATGAAATAGGGCCGATAGCTGAAATTCTGTCCGACGAAGCTGAGTTCCTGGCCGTGGTTCGAGGCGGCGATGGTCTCGCCGTCCGGCAAGATCAGATAGATGTCCGAGGCATGCAGCGCCGCGTTCTGCGCCGCCAGCCAGCGGTTGGTGGCATCGCGCAGCGCCATGTCGCTGGGATCGGCGGCCAGTTGCCGGATCAGGTCCAGGTCGCCGATCAACTGCGGCATGACCTCGTAGCGCGCCAGATCGGCGGCCAGCGCGTTCACCGTCAGCCGCAGCGCCGTCTCGGCCCGCGTATAGCCCTGGGCCAGCGAATGCCGATGCGCCAGCACGCTGCCCACCCAGACGATCAGGGCAATGGCGGCACAGGCCAGCGCCGAAAGCGCCAGCCTGCGCGGGGCCCAGGCGGTTCTCTGCATCCTCATGGACAAAATCTGACAGCAAGCGGGCCGCGGCGCAACGGGCCTCGGTCGGCGCGCGCTCTTGCGCATCGGCCGCGAAAAGGCTGTCCTGCAGCCACCGGCAGACCGGAGGCGAGCATGGCACTGACACTGACCGACGTGATGACGCTGGACACCACCCGGATCTTCATCGGCGGGGCATGGCGGGCCCCGGCCGGCGAGGGCACGATCCCGGTCGAGGATCCCTCGGTCGGACAGGTGATCGGCGAGATCGGCCGCGGCACCCCGGGCGATGTCGATACGGCCGTCGCCGCGGCGCAGGCGGCGATGGAGGGGGAATGGGGCCGGATGCCTGCCGCCGAGCGCGGCCGCCTGCTGATGCGCATGGCGCGGATCGTACAGGACCGGGCGGCGGAACTGGCGATGATCGAGACGCTGGATGTCGGCAAGCCGCTGCACCAGTCGCGCAACGATTCACGCGCCCTGGCCCGCTATTTTGAGTTCTATGCCGGCGCGGCCGATATGCTGATGGGCACGACGATCCCCTATCAGCCGGGCTTCACCGTCTACACCCTGCGCGAGCCGCACGGCGTCTGCGGCATCATCATCCCCTGGAACTATCCGATGCAGATCCTGGGCCGCGGCCTGGGGGCGGCGCTGGCGGCGGGCAATGCGGTGGTGGTGAAGCCGGCCGAGGACGCCTCGCTCTCGACGCTGGCCATCGCGCAGATCGCCGCCGAGGCCGGGCTGCCGCCGGGGGTGCTGAACGTCGTGACCGGCTATGGCGCCGAGGCGGGGGCGGCGCTGGCCGGGCATCCGGGCATCCAGCACCTGTCCTTCACCGGCTCGGTCGGAACCGGCGTCGCGATCCAGACGGCGGCGGCAAGGAACGTGGTCCCGGTCACGCTGGAACTGGGCGGCAAGTCGCCGCATGTGGTCTTCGACGACGCGGATCTTGAACAGGCGATGCCGGTGCTGGTCGGGGCCTGCATGCAGAACGCCGGCCAGACCTGCTCGGCCGCCTCGCGGGTGCTGGTGCAGCGCGGCATCTATGACGAGGTCCGGCGGCGCATGGTGGACATCTATCGCGGGCTGGTGGCGGGACCGGCGGTCGATTCGCATGACCTGGGCCCGCTGGTCTCGGCGAAGCAGCAGCGGATCGTCTCGGGTTTCATCGACCGCGGCAAGGCCGAACTGACCCTGGCGGCCGAGGGCCGGCTGCATCCCGACGCCGCGCCGGGCGGACATTTCGTGCTGCCGGCGCTGTTTTCGGATGTCGATCCCGGCCATGCGCTGGCCCAGCAGGAGATCTTCGGCCCGGTCCAGGTGCTGATCCCCTTCCGGGACGAGGCCGAGGCGATCCGCATCGCCAACGGCACCGAATACGGGCTGGTCGCCGGCATCTGGACCCGCGACGGCGCGCGCCAGCTGCGCCTGGCCCGCAGGATCCGCAGCGGCCAGGTCTTCGTGAACAATTACGGCGCCGGCGGCGGCATCGAGCTGCCCTTCGGCGGGGTCGGCAAGTCGGGCCATGGCCGCGAGAAGGGCTTCGAGGCGCTTTACGGCTTCACCCGTGTCAAGACCGTGACCGTCGCGCATGGCTGACCCCGGCTGAGGCCGGCACTCAGCGCGACCAGTCGCCCCGATGCGGCTCGGGCCGGATCTCGGCCAGCGGCAGGCCGGCATCCTCCCAGGCCTCGACCCCGCCGGGAAACCAGCCCAGGTTGGCATAGCCGCGCCCGGCGATGCGCTTGGCGGCATTCCAGCTGAGCCAGCAATCCACCTTGCAGAACAGGATCAGTCCCGTCGCGCGGTCGCCGCCGGTGATCCGCTCCAGGCTGGCGTCCAGGTAATCGCTCTGCCAGGGTTTCAGCCGGCCCCAGCCCACCACCGGCAGCCAATGCGCGCCGGGGATCGAGCGGTGCCGCTCGGGCAGGATCCATTCGCCGTCGGCGCCGATATCAAAGGCACGGGCGCCCATCACGTCGACCGGGATCCAGCCCTGGCCGATCAGCGCCCGCACCTGGGGCAGGTCAAGCGTCCTTGCCCCCGGAGCCGTTTCGGGAACCGGAGCGCGATAGCTGTCCAGACGATAGCCGCTCTGGTCGAACAGCACCGGCTGCTCGGCCGCGACGGCCATGGGAAAAACCCCTGCCAGAAGCAGGAGAAATGCCCCGATTCCGGGGCGGCAACGCAGGCTTCGGGCCCTGCGGAGGGTGCGCAATACGACCATGGCACAATTTACCCTTTCTCGATCTCAAGGAAATTTGACCAGGACGGAATGCACACCGGAAACGCGCGGAAGGACTTTGGAACATGACCAGCAGGATAAGCAAGACATTTCCTCTTGCCGTCTCACTCGCCCTCTGGGCACCGATGGCGCTCGGCCATGGCGACACCGCACCGCAGGCGGTGGATACCACCGGCCTGCCGGAACTGCCGGCCGAAATGGCCAGCGAGAACCCCTGGCGCGAGGCGGATGGCGCGGTGCTGTTCAAGGCCGTCGAGATCGGTGCCAAGGGCTTCAACAGCAATTGCGCGCGCTGCCACGGGCTCGAGGCGATCTCGGGCGGGCTGGCGCCCGACCTGCGCTTTCTCGAGGCCAGCGACTTCGGCGACGAATGGTATCTCGACCGCATCCTGCACGGCTATGAACAGAACGGCGCGGTCAAGATGCCGCCCTTCGAGGGCATCCTGAACCAGCAGGCGATCTGGGCGATCCGCACCTATATCGAGACCCGCCCCGATGCCGATGAACTGGCGGCGCAAGGCACCGAGATCGCGGCGCTGCACGACAAGGTCAAGGCGCTGCCGCCCGATGCCGGCGCCGACGAGGCCCAGGCGCTGGCTGCAGAGCTGGAAAGCGCCGGCAGCGGCTTCGAGGCGCTTTCCGGCGCGCCGCGCGCCGTGACCGTGCTGGACCAGGCGGCGCACATGCTGCGCAGCGGCGCCTCGCACGCGCCGGCCGCCGCCGAGCTGATCCATGGCGTGCTGAGGAAATAGGGCGATGGCGCTGCTGACCGATAGCTTGCCCGGCGCCGCCTCGCCGCCGCTGCTGACCGGCAGGACCGGATCGGCGGCGGTGGGGGGCGATGCGTTCGACAGCGGCATGTGGCCCTCGCACCGGCAGGAATTCCTGGGCGATCCGGCGGTCTGGCGCAACGATCCGGCCGTCACCGTGCTGGCGCCGCGCGCGGCCGAGGATTCCAGCCATGTGCCCTTCCTGATCGACGCCACCGCCGTCGCGCAGCCGATCCGGCGCATCGTTGTCACCATCGACTACAGCCCCTTTCCCAAGGCGATCGTCTTTCGCCCCGGTCGCGCCCTGCCCCTGCTGGGCTTCGGGGTGAAATACGAGGTCGGCGGCGCATTGCGCGCCTCGGCCGAGACCGGGGCGGGCGAATGGCTGGTGGGCGCGGCCTATGTCAGCGCCCTTGGTGGCGGATGCAGCGCGCCCTCTGCCACGCATCAGCGGCCGGACTGGCAGCAGGGTTTCGGCGAATTGCGCGCCCGGCTCTGGCCCGAGACCGGGCGGCTGCGACTGCGGCTGCGCCACCCGCAGGATACCGGCCTGGCGGACGGGGTTCCGGCGCATCACCTGACCGAGCTTGCGCTGCTGGATGCGGCCGGCGTCGAGATCGCCGCACTGGAACTGCACGAGCCGCTGGAGGAGAACCCGACGCTGACCTTCCTACTGCCGGCCGATCTGGCGCGGGGGCCGGTCGCGATCCGGGCGCGCGACAATCTTGGATACGCCTTCGAGGGCCGGGTGGAGGGCGCGACATGACCGCCCTGACCCGCCGGGGGCTGCTGGCCGGGGCAGCTGCCTTGGCGCTGCCCTTGCCGACCTTTGCGCAGGCTCGCAAATATGATCTGCAACCATTTGAAGTCGCTGATGGCGTCTGGATGATCGAGGGGCGGCGCGAGGTCTTCACCCGCGAGAACGGCGGCGACATCGTCAACGTCGCGCTGCTGGCGACCGATCAGGGCGCGCTGGTCGTCGACAGCGGCTCGACCGCCGCGATGGGGGCCGAGATCCGCGCCTTCGCCGACCAGCGGCTGGGCGGGCTGGCGGCGACGATCAACACCCATCACCACCCGGATCACTGGTTCGGCAATGCCCCGCTGGCCGACCGGCCGGTGTTGGCGCTGGCGGCCACGGCCGCGACCTGCCGCGAATACGCCCAGGACTATGCCGAGACGCTGTATTCGATCCTCGGCAGCTGGATCTCGGCCACCAAGGCCGTGCCGGCCACCGGCAGCATCGAGGCCGGCGCGCGCGCTTTCGGCGGCCGGGCGCTGCGAATGATCCCGCTGGCCGGGCACACCGCCGCCGATCTCGCCATCATGGACGAGGCGACGGGCGTGCTGATCGCCGGAGACCTGGTGTTTCTCGACCGCGCGCCCAGCCTGCCGGACGCGGATTTCGCGACCTGGCTGGCGGCGCTGGACCAGTTGGAAGGACTTGGTGCCGCCGGGGTGGTGCCGGGGCATGGCCCCTTCCACCGCGCGGGCGAGGGCATCGCGCAGACCCGCGCCTATCTGCGGGCGACGCGCGACCGGCTGGCGATGGCGGCGGATCTGGGGCTGACCGCCATCGAGGCGATGGCCGCCGGGCCGGTCCCGGAATTCGCCGGGCTCGGCGCCAATCCCGAGGAATACCTGCGCTCGGTCGTCCGACGTTTCGGCGACCATGAAACCGGGGCGCTGCCGGTCGTCGGCGGCGCCTGAAGCAAGGACCGACAAGGCATCAGACGCGGGCAACCCCGTCGTTCATGTATATGGAGGAGACTGCATGAATCGCTTTCTGAAACTGACCTCGGCCAGTGTTCTGGCCCTCGCCTGCGTCGCGGCGATGGGCCATGCCGAGACCGGCCCCGTCACCTGGGAGGACATCCTCAACGACGCCGAAACCACCGACGACGTGCTGATGTATGGTCTGGGGGTCGACGCGCAGCGCTATTCCTCGCTCGACCAGATCAATGCCGAGACGGTCAAGCATCTGCGTCCGGCCTGGTCGTTCTCGTTCGGGGACGAAAAGCAGCGCGGCCAGGAAAGCCAGGCGCTGGTGCATGACGGGGTGATCTACGTCACCGGCTCTTATTCCCGGATGTGGGCGCTGGACGCCAAGACAGGCAAGCGGCTGTGGAAGTTCGAGGCCCGGCTGCCCGAGGACATCCGCCCCTGCTGCGACGTGGTGAACCGTGGCGCCGCGATCTATGGCGACAAGGTGTTCCTCGGCACGCTGGACGCCAGCATCTATGCGCTGAACAAGGACACCGGCAAGGTGGTCTGGCGCCAGAAGTTCGAGGACCACAAGATCGGCTATACCATGACCGGTGCGCCGACCATCGTGAAGGACAAGGAAACCGGTCGCGTCATGCTGATCCATGGCAGCTCGGGCGACGAGTTCGGCGTGGTCGGCAAGCTCTATGCCCGCGACGTCGAGACCGGCGAGGAAATCTGGATGCGCCCCTTTGTCGAGGGCCACAAGGGCACCCTGGCCGGGGCGGACGGCACGGCGACCGGCGATCCCGCCGCGCCGAGCTGGCCGAACAATCCCGACGGCAGCAAGGTCGAGGCCTGGAGCCACGGCGGCGGTGCGCCCTGGCAATCGGCCAGCTTCGATCCCGAAACCAATACCATCGTCGTCGGTGCCGGCAACCCCGCGCCCTGGAACACCTGGGCGCGCACGCCGGGCGACAGCCTCTATACCTCGGGCCAGGCCTATGTCGATCCCTCGAACGGCGAGCTGATCGGCTTCTACCAGCACACGCCGAACGACGCCTGGGACTTCTCGGGCAACAATGAGATCATCCTGTTCGACTACAAGGACAAGGACGGCAAGACCCATCGCGCCGGCGCCCATGCCGACCGCAACGGCTTCTTCTACGTCACCGACGTCGAGGCGCTGTCGAAGCGCGGCGGCGAGATCAACCGGCCGACGGCGCTGCTCAACGCCTTCCCCTTCGTCGACGGCATCACCTGGGCCAAGGGCATCGACCTGGAAACCGGCCGGCCGATCGAGAACGAGGGCCAGCGCCCGCCCCTGCCCGCCGAGGGCGAGACCAAGGGCGCCAGCATCGAGGTCTCGCCGCCCTTCCTGGGTGGCAAGAACTGGAACCCGATGTCCTATAGCCAGAAGACCGGGCTGTTCTACGTCCCGGCGAACCACTGGACCGAGGATTACTGGACCGAGAACGTCACCTATCAGGCCGGCGCCGCCTATCTGGGCCAGGGCTTCCGCATCAAGCGGCTTTACGACGACCATATCGGCACGCTGCGCGCCTTCGACCCGACCACCGGCGAGAAGAAATGGGAGCACAAGGAGGAATTCCCGCTTTGGGCCGGCACGCTGGCCACGGCCGGCAACCTGGTCTTCACCGGCACCTCGGACGGTTTCGTCAAGGGCTTCAACGCCGAGACCGGCGAGGAGCTGTGGAAGTTCAACACCGGCTCGGGCATCGTCTCGTCGCCGATCACCTGGGAAATGGACGGCAAGCAATATCTGGGCATCGCCTCGGGCTATGGCGGCGCGGTGCCGCTTTGGGGCGGCGACATGGCCACGCTGACCACCCAGGTCAGCCAGGGCGGCTCGTTCTGGGTCTTCGAGATCCCCGACGACCTGCTGACCGCCTCGAAGTGAGGCGGCGCTGAACCGGACGGGCGGGGCCGGCCCCCGCCCGGCCTTCACCCTCGATCCAAGGGAACCCGAGATGCTCAGAAGCCTGACCATCCTTGCCGCCCTGGCCCTCGCCTCCGGGGTCCATGCGGCCAATTCCGAACAGACCGGCGGCGGCTGGCCGGTCATCGTCGATGAACCCACCCCGCGCGAGGGGCCGCTGGTCATCGGCGGCTGCGAGATCAAGCCGGGCGCGGCCTGCCCCGGTGCCGATCTGCGCCATGCCGACCTGCGCGGGTTGAAGCTGAACGGCATCGACCTGAAGGGCGCGAACCTGATGCGGGCCAATCTGTTCGGGGCCGAGCTGAAGGGCGCCGACCTGACCGGGGCCGACCTGCGGGGCGCGACTTTCCGGATGGGGCAGTTGCAGGGCGTGGTCATGCGCGATGCCGACCTGACCGGCGCCGACCTGGACTATACCCGGCTGGCCGGCGCCGACCTGTCGGGCGCGGACCTGACCGCCGCCTCGCTCGAGGCGGCCATGGCGCCGAAGTCGAAATTCGTCGGCGCGAAGCTGGTCGGCGCGAACCTGATGGAGGCCAAGTTCTACAACGCCGATTTCGCCGAGGCGCTGCTGGAGGGCAACCACGCCCCCTATGCGATCTGGGAGGGGGTGCATATGGAGAACTGCACGGGATGCCCCGTGGACTGGTGATCCTGGCGGCGGCGACGGTGCTGGCGGGCACGCCGGCGCCGGGCTTCGACCTTGCCGCCGCGCTCGGCGCCTGCCGGGCCGAGGCGGACGGAACCCGGCGGCTGGCCTGCTACGACCGGCTTGCGGCCCGGAAACCGGCGGTGGAACATCGCGGCGCCGGCAACCGGGTGCTGCCGCGCTTCGACCTGAACGGGCCGACGCGGCTGGTGTTCGAAAGCATGGATGCGATCATGGTGGTCTATCTGCTGGACGCATCGGGCGCGGTGATCCAGAATTTGCATCAGGCCGGGGCCGGCTCGGGTTCGTTCCTGATCCAGGGGCCGGGTCGCTACGGCATCCAGGTCAATGCTTCGGGCGGCTGGCTGATCCGCCTGGAAGACCCGGGGTGACGGGCCGCGCCGCCGCGCTTCACAGGCCCGCCGCCCGCCCCTAGAATCGACCAACCTTCCAGCCGAGGCAGCGAGATGAGCAGAACGATGGAACAAGCCCAGCAACCCCCGCCGGCGATCCGCCCGCTGAACACCGCGCTGATCGTGGACGACCACCCGCTGTTCTGCGACGCGCTGTCGATGACGCTGACCGGCCCGGTGGGCATTGCCCGGGTCGAGGCCGTGGGCAGTCTGGCCGAGGCGCTGGACCGCATGGCGCGCGAGCCGGTGCCCGACGTGATCGTGCTGGACCTGCACCTGCCGGACGTGAACGGGCTGGAAGGGGTGGTGCGGATGCGCCAGGCGGCGGCCGAGCGGCCGATCATCGTGGTCTCCTCGATGGACGAGCGCCGGGTGGTGCGCGGCGCGCTTCTGGCCGGGGTCAGCGCCTATGTGCCCAAGCACGCCCCGCGCGAGGCGTTTCGCGAAGCCTTCGCCGCCATCGCCAGCGGCGAGGTGCATTCCAGCCGGCTGGCGCTGGACAACGCCACCCCCAGCCTGGCCGAGGAGGCGCTGGCGCGGCTCGCCTCGCTGACCCGGCAGCAGGCGCGGATCCTGCAGCTGATCAGCGCCGGATTGCTGAACAAGCAGATCGCGCATGAGCTGTCGATCGCCGAAACCACGGTCAAGGCGCATGTCACCGCCATCATGCGCAAGCTGCGGGTGCAGACCCGCACCCAGGCGGTGCTGTTCGCGCAGGACATCAGCTTCAACGCCATGACCTCCGAGGCGGGCGCAGGCCAGAACGCCGCCGGCCATGACAGCGGCGGAATGAACCGCTAAGCCTGACGGCAGGGAATGCGCAACATCGGAAGGGAGGCCGCGGTGAGTGCAGCGCAGGATTGCATCGCGCGGGCCAGCGCGCCGGCGCAGGATGCCGACGTGACCGGCCGGCTGGCGCAGGCGCTCGGGCCCGGCCCCTTTGCGCTGGTCATGCTGTTCGTCTCGCCCCGGGCCGATGTCGCGCGCATCGCCGCCGAGACCGCGGCGCGCCTGCCCGCCACCCATGTCGTCGGCTGCACCACCGCCGGCGAGATCTCGGAGGCCGGTTATGACGAGGGCGCGGTGCTGGCGCTGGGTTTCCCCGCCCGGCTTTTCGCGGCCGAGGTGCTGGAACTGACCGATCTGGACCGCCTATCTCGCAGCGCGGCGGCGGCGGCCTTCCTGCAGCTCCGCCAGGACCTGGCGGGCGCGCAGGCGCATCTGCCGCATGAATTCGCGCTGCTGCTGGTCGACGGGCTGTCGCTGTGCGAGGACGATCTGGCCTCGGCGCTCGCGGCCGGCTCGGGGCATGTGCCGCTGATCGGCGGATCGGCCGGGGACGGGACGCGCTTTCGCGAAACGCTGGTCATCCATCGCGGCCGGACGCTGCGCAACGCCGCGGTGCTGTCGGTGCTGCGTGGGCTTTGCCCGGTGCGGGCGCTGAACATGGACCATCTGCACCCGACCGAGCGGCGCATGGTGGTGACCCGGGCCGACCCCGCCGCCCGCGTCGTACAGCGCATCAATGCCGAGCCGGCGGCGCGGGAATATGCCCGCATCCTGGGCAAGGACCCGGCGCTGATCGACTACCTGACCTTTGCCTCGCATCCGCTCGCCGTGCGCGTGGGCGGTCGCTATCATGTGCGCGCGGTGCAGCGCGTGCTGCCGTCGGGCGATCTGCTGTTCTTCTCGGCCATCGACGCCGGGGTGGTGCTGGCGCTGACCGAACCCGAGGATCTGCCCTCGCATCTGGACCGGCGGCTGTCGCAGCTTGCCCAGCCGGTGCCCCCGGTGGCGGTGCTGGGCTTCGACTGCGTGCTGCGCCGGATCGAGGCCGAGCACAAGCAGCTGGGCGGCGCCGTCTCGGAGGTGCTGCGCCGGCATCGCGTCTGGGGCTTTTCCACCTATGGCGAGCAATTCGGCCCGCTGCATGTCAACCACACCCTGACCGGCTGCGCGATCTATCCGCCCGGCACCCGGCTGGCGGGGGCCGGCTGATGGCGGGGCGCATCTCGGACTGGCTGATCGACCGCAACGACGATGCGGCGCAGAACCTGGAAAAGCTGCTGGTCATCGCCGAGGCGCTGATGCGCCATTCCGAGGAGCGCCGGGACGAGAACAACGCCGCCTTCGAGGAGTTCCGCCGTGCCGCCCTGCTGGAGGAGCGCGTCCGCCAGCGCACCCGCGACCTCGAGGCGACGCTGGAGCGGCTGAACGCCGCCAATGCCACCGCCGAGCGCGCCCGCCGCGACCTGTCGCAGGCCATCGAGGCCATCGAGGAAGGCTTTGCCCTGTTCGACGCCGAGGACCGGCTGGTGCTGTGCAACAGCCGCTTCTGCGCCGACCTGTCGGACGTGCATCAGGCGCTGGCCCCCGGCATCGGCTTTGCGACCTATGTCGGGCTGCTGGGCCGGTCGCGGCAGGTGCTGCTGCCCGAGGGGCTGTTCCCCGAAGCCTGGATCGCCCAGCGGATGCAGCGGCACGAGCAGCCGCAGCATTTCAACATCGGCCTGACCGGCGACCGCTGGATCCAGATCAGCGAGCAGCGCACCTTCGACGGCGGCACGGTGGTCCTGCATACCGACGTGACCCGCATCATCCGCGCTGAGCGCATCGAGCATGGCAAGCTGCTGGACAACCAGGCGCGGATGATCCGCGCCACGCTGGAACATATCAACCAGGGCGTCGGCATCTTCGACGCCTATGGCGCGCTGATCGGCTGGAACCAGCGGCTGGCCGACCTGCTGGAGATCCCAGCGGCGCTGATGCATCGCGGGCTGAGCTTCGAGCGGCTGGCGGTGCGGATGCTGTATCAGGCCCGCTTCAACGAGGGGTTCTCGGCCTCGCAACTGCGCGAATGGGTGCGGATGCGCGGCGCGCGCCTGCCGCTGTCCTTCGAGCTTTGGCACGCCTCGGGCGTCATCCTGGACGTGCATGGCCGCGAGATGCCCGAGCGCGGCTTCGTGATGTCCTTCACCGATGTCACGCGCGAGCGTCTGGCGATCCATTCCATGCTGCGCGCCAAGGCCACGCTGGAAGCCCGCGTCACCGCCCGGACCGAGGAACTGGCCGCGGCCCTGGCCAATGCCGAGCGCGCCAATTCCGCCCGTGTGCGCTTTGTCGCGGCGGCAAGCCACGACCTGCTGCAGCCGCTGTCGGCGGCCAAGCTTTTCGTGGCCTCGGCGCGCGACGATGCCGGCGACAGCGCCCTGCGCGTCACCCTGGAAAAGGCGCATAACGCGCTGATCAGCGTCGAGGGCATCCTGGGCGCGCTTCTGGACCTGTCGCGGCTGGAATCCGGCGGCACCGAGATCGAGATCGCGCCCCTGTCGATGGAGCTGCTGCTGGCGCAGCTGACCGACGAATTCGCGCCGCTGGCCGCGGCCAAGGGGCTGGGGCTGCGCATCATGCCCTGCCGGCTGGCGGTGGGAAGCGACGCGGCCTATCTGCGGCGCATCCTGCAGAACCTGATCGGCAACGCCATCCGCTATACCCAATCCGGCCGGGTCCTGGTCGGCGTGCGCCGCCAGGGCGGCAGCCTGCGCATCGAGGTCCACGACACCGGCCCCGGCATCGCGCCCGAGCACCAGCAGGCGATCTTCCGCGAGTTCCACCGCGTCGAGGGCACCGCCTCGGCCGCGCAGGGCATGGGGCTGGGCCTGGCCATCGTCGAGCGCGCCTGCGCGTTGCTGGACCACCGGCTGCGGCTGCATTCCGTGCCGGGCCGCGGCACCCGGTTCTCGGTCGAGCTGCCCCTGGCGCCCGATCTGCCCTCGGCCGGTAGCAAGTCCCCCGCCGCCGCGCCCACGCCCGAGGCGGGCATGGACCGCATCGTGCTGCTGGTCGAGAATGACGAGGAGCTGCGCAGCGCCATCGCGCAGCTGCTGGAACGCCGCGGCGTCGAGGTGGTCGAGGCCGCCAGCGGCGGCGAGGCCCTGACCCTGGTCGAGGAGATGGGCGTCATCCCCGACATCTACCTGCTGGACCAGCAACTGGGAGACGGTCCCAGCGGCGTCGAGACGGCCCAGGCGCTGCACCGCCGCTTCGGCATGCGCCCGACCCGCATCATCACCGCCGACCGCAGCCCCGAGACCGGACGCGCCGCCGGTCAGGCCGGGCTGCAGATCATCTTCAAGCCCATCGACCCCGAGGCGCTGGAGGCCTTCGTCTGCCAGCCCGGCTGAGCCGGGACGAAAGCCTCAGCCCGCCGCGCGGCGGCCGAAGCCCAGCAGCTGGTAGAGCAGCAGCGCCGCGAAGGTCGAGGTGCCGATGCCGCCCAGCGAGAAGCCGCCCAGCGTCACGGTAAAGTCGCCGGCGCCGAAGATCAGCGCCACGCCGACGGTGAACAGGTTCCTCGGGTCCGAGAAATCCACCCGGTTGTCCACCCAGATCCGCGCCATGGCCGAGGCGATCAGGCCGAAGACCGAAACCGCCAGTCCCGCCAGCACCGGCGCCGGGATGGTCTGCAGCATGGCGCCGAATTTCGGCGACAGGCCCAGCAGGATGGCGATGGCCGCGGCAAGGGGAAAGATCAGCGTCGAATAGACCTTGGTCATCGCCATGACGCCGATATTCTCGGCATAGGTGGTGACGCCGGTGCCGCCTCCGGCGCCGGCCAGCATCGTCGCCAGCCCGTCGCCCAGGAAGCCCCGGCCGATATAGCGGTCCATGTTCCGCCCGGTAATGGCGCCCAAAGCCTTGATATGACCAAGATTCTCGGCCACCAGCACCACGGCGACCGGGGCGATCAGCCCGATGGCGCCCCAGTCGAAGCGCGGCGCGGTGAAATGCGGCAGACCGAACCAGGGCGCCGCGGCGACGGCCGCGAAGTCGATGCCGGGCACCAGGCCCATCCCGTTGCCAAGGATCAGCACCAGCGCATAGCCGAAGATCAGCGCGATCAGCACCGCGACGCGGCTGGTGGCCTGCCGGCCGTAGACCGAGACCGCGGCCATGCACAGCACCGTCGCCAGGGCGATGCCCAGATGGGCGAAGCTGCCGGCCAGCTGCTTGACCGCCACCGGTGCCAGGTTCAGTCCGATGGCCATGCCGATGGCGCCGGTCACCGCCGGCGGCATCAGCTTCTCGACCCAGCCCGAGCCGATGGCCATGACCACCAGCCCGATCAGCGCGTAAAGCAGCCCGGCGGCGATGATCCCGCCAAGCGCCACGGCGATGTTGGGATTCGGGCCGCCGCCGGCAAAGCCGGTCGCCGCCATGATCACCGCGATGAAGGCGAAGGACGAGCCCAGATAGCTGGGCACCCGCCCGCCGGTGATGACGAAGAACAGCAGCGTGCCGATGCCGGAAAAGAACACCGCGACATTCGGGTCGAAGCCCATGATCAGCGGCGCGAGGATGGTCGAGCCCGACATCGCCAGCAGGTGCTGCAGGCTCATCGGCACCGCCGCGGCCAGCGGCAGCTTCTCGTCTGGTAGAACCGTGGCGCCGGTGGCGCGGCGCCAGTCAGGAAAATAGCCCATCATGTCTCTCGGATAGCGATCTTTGTCAGGGTGATGGCGGGCTTCGCGGGAAAATGCCAGCGGCAACTGCGGCATGGCGCCAGCCTGTCGGCCACGGCCGCGTCGGCGATGCGGGATCACTGCCGTGCCAGATTGATGTTTCGCAACAGCGAATGGTCCTGTAAAAGCTGCGGGCGATTTCGCAGGGGGGCGGGTGACCGGCTTGCAGGATGGCAGGCCGTCGCGCCGGCTCGGTCCGGGCGGCGGCACCGCAATGCCCGCCGGCTGAAGGGCACGCGGATCACCGAGATTGACGGCCGGGAACGGCCTTGCGGCCAGCCGGGCCGGTCGCTGGTCGCCGCCGGCCCGCGCGGCATCGCCAGCCATCGCGGCCATGCGCTGAAAGCCATCGAATCCGGCCGACGGCTGGCACGGTCCGAGGCGTCGGCGACCGACCCGGCGACCGACCCGGCGACGGGCGCCGCGGGTTGCGCGATCCGGGCCTATGCCGCACAGTCCTTGATAAGGCCCGCGCGGCCGCCGCCGAAACCCTGACCGGCCGGACACCCGGCTTCGCAGGGCGTGAAGCCACAGGAGACGGGATGCCCTGGCCCAGCACACCCTCGTCCAGCAAGCCCCCCGCCGGCCCGCCCCCCGCCGGCCCGCCCCCCGCCGGCCCGCCCTCGTCCGGCGGGGAGGGGTCCGAGCCGCCGCACAAGCAACGGCTGTCCGGCTTTCTGGCCGCGGTCGCCGGCGACGACACGCGCGAGCGGATCAGCGTCGCCGACCTCTTGGCGCTGCTGAAGGGGCGGGCCATCGCCGTGCTGCTGGTGCTGTTCGCCTTTCCCAACGCCCTGCCGGCCCCGCCGGGCACCTCGGGAATCCTCGGCCTGCCGCTGATCTACCTGTCCTTCCAGATGATGGCGGACCGGCCGCCCTGGTTGCCGGGCTTCATCGCCGGCCGCTCGGTGGCGCGCGCGGATTTCGCTTCGGTCGTGGCGCGCTGCGCGCCGTTCCTGGCCAAGGCGGAACGGCTGCTTTCGCCGCGCCTGCCCGCCCTGACCCGACCCGTGGCCGTGCGGCTGACCGGCGCGCTTTGTCTGGGCCTGTCGCTGGTGCTGCTGTTGCCGATCCCCCTGGGCAACATGCTGCCGGGGCTGGCGATCTGCGTGCTGGCGCTTGGCGTGCTGGAACGCGACGGGCTGTGGATCATCGTCGGCCAGTTGCTGGCGCTTGCCGGCTTTGCCGTAGTCTGGGGGGTGATCTGGGCATTCCTGCGCGCTTTTGCGCTGCTTCTGGCCGCGCCCGCAGAAGCCGCGGCGCCGATGGTCATATGATTTGTATTGCAATTCAATTCATATCTGCTACAAGCGGCACATGCACAACAACCCGTCCTCTCCCCGCTTCCGCTTCGGGATCCGCTTCTCGTTGCTGGCCCGGCGCTGGCGCCGCGCCATCGACGCGCATCTGGCCGCGGCCGGGTTGACCGACGCGACCTGGGTGCCGCTGATCCATCTGCAAGAAACCGGCGGCGGCATCACCCAGAAGGAACTGGCGCTGCTCGTCGGGGTCGACGGTTCGAGCCTGGTGCGCGTCCTCGACATCCTGGCGCGGCAGGGCCTGGTCGAGCGCCGGCCCGACGCAAGCGATGGCCGCGCCCGGCTGATCCACCTGACCGATTTGGGCCGGCAGCGCGTGGCCGAGATCCGCCGGACGCTGGCGGCGGGCGAGGACGAGCTGCTGGCGGACCTTTCGGATGCCGAGATCGCGGCGATGCTGGGCCATTTCGACCGGATCGAGCAGCGCCTCGCCTCGCGCCAGCAGGAGGAGGCGCAGAAATGACCGCGCCCGGGTCCACCGTCCCCTTGCCGGCCCGCCGTATCGACGCGGCGCGCCAGTTGCTGCGCCGGCATCACCTGCGCGACAGCTTCGCGCTGAACCGGCAGCCTTCGCTGCGCAATGCCGTGCTGGCCGGATCGCAGGCGGCGATCACGATGGCGGTGGCCCTGCCCCTTGTCCATGTCTCGCCCTGGTCGCATCTGATCGGCTTCGCCGCGCTGGGGGCGCTGGTGGCGCTGTTCGGGCGCTTCGCGCCGCAAGGCCGCCGCAACCGCATCCTGCTGCTCAGCGGCTTCTGGCAGGTGCTGGCGGTGCTGGGCATGTCCATGGCCGCCTGGCTGGGCGCGCCGCTGGTGTTGCAATTCGTGCTGCTGGCGCTGGCCTGCGGCGGGTTCTTCCTGGCCGCCGCCACCAGCCGGCTGGGGCCGCCGGGACCGCTGATCTTCGTCTTCGCCGCCGGCGCCGCGATGGGCCATGTCGGCACGTTGCAGCAGGTGGCCGAACGCGCGGCGGCCACCGCCGCTGTCGCCGCGCTGGCCCTGGCCGTCTGCGCGCTGACCGAGACGCTCCGCCATCCCGCCACGCCCGAACGCCGCTTTCCCGTCGAGCCGCTGCAGCCCCTGGCCGATCGCCTGATTGCTGCCGGGCGTATCGCCCTGGGCGCCGCGGTGGCGATCTTTGCCAGCCATGCCGTCGGCGCGGCGCATCCGGCCTGGGCGGCCCTCGGGGCGTTGGCGGTCATGCAGGGCCCGCAGCTGCACATCAACCTGAGCCGCGCCCTGCAACGGATGGCGGGCACCGCCGTCGGAGCCCTTCTGGCCTGGCTGGTCCTGCATCAGGCCCCCTCGGTCTGGAGCCTGATCGCCGTCCTGACGGCGCTGCAATTCGCGACGGAAATGATCATCGGCACGAATTACGCGCTGGGGCAGATCCTGGTCACGCCGATGGCCCTGCTGATGAGCCATCTTGCGGCGCCGGATGCAGCCGGCGCGGCCATGGCGCCGGAACGGGTGCTGGACACGCTGCTGGGCGTCAGCATCGGCCTTGTCGCCGCCGTGCTGCTCTCGACCCTGGACGACAGGCGCCACCTCGCCCGCCGGCAACTGGCGCGCGACGCCGGCCGGACCGGTGGTGCGGGATTGCACATCCCCGGCAGGTAGCGCTAAATCTGCGCCGCAAAAGGGGAAGGGATTCACGATGAAACACATCTTTGCCGCTGCGCTGACCGGCGCGATCCTGGTCACGCCCGCGTTCGGGCAGGAGATCAAGATCGGCTATGCCCTGGCCGAGGACAGCCATTACGGCGCCGGCGCCAAGGCTTTCGAGGCCTCGCTCAAGGAAAGCCTGGGCGACCAGTTCAGCTTCCGCCACTTCCCCTCCTCGGGCCTGGGCGGCGAGCGCGAGGTGATCGAGGGGCTGCAGCTCGGCACTGTCGAGATGACCATCGCCTCGGACGGCACGCTGACCAACTTCGTGCCCGAGGTCGGGGTGCTGGGCGTGCCCTTCCTGCTGCGTGACAAGGACCATGCCCGCAAGGTGCTGGACGGCGAGATCGGCCAGGAGATGCTGGCGAAATTCGAGCCCGCCGGCCTGCACGCGCTGGCCTGGGGCGAGCAGGGCTTCCGCCACATCACCAGCAATCGCGGTGCGGTCGAGACCCCGGCCGACCTGGACGGGCTGAAGATCCGCACCATGGAGAATCCGGTGCATATCGAGGCGTTCCGCGCCCTTGGCGCCGCCCCCACGCCCATGGCCTGGCCCGAGGTGATCGGCGCGCTGGAACAGGGTGCCATCGACGGGCAGGAGAACCCGCTGTCGGTGATCGTCTCGGCCAAGCTGAACGAGGTGCAGAAATTCCTGACCCTTGACGGCCATGTCTATTCCTCGACCGTCATCCTGGTCTCGCCCACGCTGTGGAACGGCCTGGACGACGCGCAGAAGGCGGCTTTCGACAAGGCGGCCAAGGACGCCGTGGCGGCGATGCGCGGCTATGTCGACGATGTCGACGCCTCGGGCGTCGCGGCGATGAAAGAGGCCGGGATGCAGGTGAACGAGCTTTCGCCCGAGCAGAAGGCAGCCTTCCGCGCGGCGCTGGCCGAGCCCTACAAGCAGTATGAGGCCCAGTTCGGCAAGGAGCTGATGGACCGCATCCAGGCGGTCGAGTAAGCCGCGATGCGCCGGATCGAACGCGCCTTCGTCACCCTGAACGGGGCCGTGCTGGTCCTGGGACTGGCAGCCATGTCGGTGATCCTGGGCTGGAACGTCGCCGGCCGCTACCTGACCGGCAATTCGCTGACCTGGGCCGACGAGGTGGCGCGTTACGCGATGATCTGGCTGACCTTCCTGGGCAGCGGGCTGGCGCTGCGCGAGGGCGCCCATGCCGCCATCACCAATGCCCAGGACGCGCTGCCCAGCCGCGGCCAGCGCGTCCTGCGCGCGGTGATCCTGCTGGTGCTGTTCGGCTTTTTCGCCTTCATGGTCTGGGTCGGCATCGACTACATGAACCGGATGGCGATCCAGAAATCGGCGGCCCTGCAGGTGCCGATGAAATGGATCTATGCCGCGATGCCCGCCGGCTTCGCGCTGATGATCCTCCATCTTGCGCTGATCGCGCCGCAATACTTGCGCGCCGGGCTGCAGCATTCCGACGAGGCCCCCCTTGGTTGAGATCCTGGTCGCCGCCTTCCTGATCCTGATGCTCATGGGGGTGCCCATCGCCTTCGCGCTGGCCATGGCCGCCTTCGCGGCGGTGGGCCTGTCGGGCCGCTATCCGCTGGTCGTGGTGGTCAAGGAGATGTTCACCGGGCTTGACAGCTTTCCGCTGCTGGCCGTGCCCTTCTTCATCCTGGCGGCCGAGATCATGTCCACCGGCGCGATCTCGCGCATGCTCTTGCGCTTCGCCTCGCAATTCGTCGGCCACCTGCGCGGCGGTCTGGGCTATGCCAACGTGCTGACCGGCACGCTGTTCGCCGGCATCTCGGGCTCGGCGCTGGCCTCGGCGGCGGGGCCGGGGGCGATGATGGCGCGGATGATGGAGCGCAGCGGCTATTCCAAGGCCTATGCCGGGGCGCTGACCATCTCGGTCGCGGTGATCGACCCGATCATCCCGCCCTCGATCACCATGATCATCTATGCGCTGCAGGACCGCAACACCTCGGTCGGCTCGCTGTTCATGGCCGGGATCCTGCCCGGCATCCTGATCGCCGGGCTGCTGGCGGCGGTGAACTGGTGGATCAGCCGCAAGCGCAACTATCGCAGCCTCGAGCCGCGGCCGCCGGTCGGGCAGATGCTGCGCAACAGCTTCGCCGCCCTGCCGGCGCTGCTGCTGATCGTGCTGATCGTCGGCGGCATCCGCGGCGGGTTGTTCACCCCGACCGAAGCCTCGGTCGTCGCGGTGTTCTATGCCGTCCTGACCAGCGCCTTCGTCTATCGCGGTTTCACGCTGGCGGACCTGTGGGGGGCGTTCCTGCGCTCGGCCATCATGTCGGTGGCGGTGCTGATGATCCTGGCCGCCGCCCGCGCCTTCGCCTGGGTGCTGATCATCGAGGGCGTGCCGCAAGCCATGGCCGATGCGGTGATCGCCATGAACCTGTCGCCCATCGCCTTCCTGCTGATGGTGAACCTGCTGCTTCTGGTCTTCGGCATGTTCATGGACCCGCTGCCGGGGGTGATGATCCTGGTGCCGATCCTGGCGCCCATCGCCCATAACCTGGGCATCGCGGCGGATCATTTCGCCATCATCGTCATCGTCAACCTGACCTTCGGGCTGATGACGCCGCCGGTCGGCGGGCTGATCTTCGTCGTGGCCTCGGCCACCAAGCAGAAGCCCTCGGCGCTGATCCGCGAGCTGCCGCCCTTCTTCCTGGCGGCGCTGGCCTCGCTGCTGATCCTGACCTTCGTGCCGGCGGTTTCGACCTGGCTGCCGCAGGTCAGCGGGTTCGCGCGCTAGCCGGCATCGCCCTTCAGGCGGACGGACCATCGACCGGCGCCGGAAACGGCGCCGGTCGTTTTCATGGCGTCCGCGGCGGCCTTGCTTCCGGCCTCGACTCCGGCCTCGACTCCGGCGCGGAAATCCTGTATCAATCGATTGATTGAAACCATCGTGACCGGCATGGACGCGCATCCCACCCGCATGGCGCTGATCCGGGCCGCCCTGCAGCAATTCGGGCGGGGCGGGTTCGAGGCGGCCTCGACCCGGGCGATCGCCGCCGGGGCCGGGACGAACATTTCCTCGATCGCCTATCATTTCGGCGGCAAGGACGGGCTGCGCCTCGCCTGTGCCGACGCGGTGGCCGAGCGGGTCGAGCATGTCGCCCGGCCGCTGCCTGCCGGGCCGGGCGTCATGGATTCCATGCGCGCGCGCCTGCTGCTGCGGCGGCTGGTGCGGCGGATCGTCACCTTCATGATCCTGAGCCCCGGGGCCAGCGATGCCGTCGCCTTCGTGCTGCGCGAACTGGCGCAGCCGGGCAGCCCGGTTCTGGACCGGCTCTACGCCACGCTGATCGAGCCGCGCCACCACGCGCTTTGCGCGCTGTGGTCGGCCGCGACCGGCGCGCCGGCGGAATCCGAAGAGGTGAAGCTGGCCGTGTTCTCGCTTGTCGGACAGGCGGTCTATTTCCGCATCGCCGCGCCCATCGTCCAGCGCCGCATGGGCTGGCGGCACTATGCGCGGCCCGAGGCGCGGGCGATCACGCGGCGGATGCTGACCAATCTGGACCGGATGATCGGGGACGGGCATGGCTGATCTTTTGTGTTCGTTCGGCTTCCTGGCGGCGCTGTTTGCGCAATGCGGCCCGCCGCCGCCCCTGGGCACCGGCTATGTCGAGGGCGAGTATGTGCAGATCGCCCCGGTGGCGGCGGCGCGGGTCGAGACGCTGGCGGTGCAGCGCGGCGACCGCGTCGAGGCCGGACAGGCCGTGGCAATGCTGGAGAGCCGCGACGCCGCGCTGGCGCTGGCCGCGGCCCGCGCCGCCGAATCCCGCGCCGCCAGCGAGCTGGCCAATCTGGAAAAGGGCGGACGCCAGCCCGAGATCGCGGCCATCGAGGCGACGCTGGCTGCCGCCCGCGCCAATGCTGAACGCGCCGCGCGCGAGGCGGCGCGGCAGGAACGGCTGCTCGCGCAGCGCGTCAGTTCGTCGGCGCAGCGCGACGAGGCCCGCGCCGCCGCCGACATGGC
>NZ_JBHRXE010000014.1:0-6385 GCF_042648325.1 Paracoccus simplex
CCGCGGAGAGCTTCTTGGGCTTCATCGACATCACATCGATCCGCCTCTGGATCCGCCATTTGTCAACATGACCTAAGAGAGGTTGCCGTGACCGAGCCCGACTATCGCGCGGATCGTCTGTTCCAGAGCGAAGATCCGAATTTTGAGGGCGACATCCACAAGCTCGTCCAGCAGATCGAATGGGGGAACGGATCGACGCCAGTGATATAGGCTGGCTGGGCGAGCGCGTGAACTTGCGCCACGATCAGGATATTACCCTGCTGTTCCACGCGCTTGCCTCGGACAATATCCCGGCTGTGGAGGCGCTGCTGGCTGTCGGCGCGGACCCGACCATGCCAGACCGAACAGGCTCCAAGCGCGACCTCGTCTATGCGCTGACCATGCCGGGCGGCTATCTTCTTGACCAACGGCATGAACGACGCGATCCGCGCCTATCTTGCGCATGGCGGCAATCCCAACGGCTGAGGCCAGCGGCCACCAATTCGCTTTGCTGGACGACTGATCGACAAGGGCTATTTCGACCACCGCTCCCAGCTCGAACTGGAGCATTTCCTGACCGCTCTTGGCGGCTATGCCCAACGTCGCGACGAGCCCAGTCTTGAAATCAAGCGCACTGCCATAAGGGTCCTGAAACGCAATCCGCATTACATGGAAACCGTGACCTACGACACCCGCACGCGCAGGATTTTCAAGGATCATTGGAGCGACCCCGAACCGGGCACGATTCCCTGGGACGAAATCCACTCGGATCGGGTGAAATAAATGAGCTCGACCCATCCCGGAAGTGCCAAATGGACCTCCTGCTGGCGCAGGCCTGCAATTTGTGCAAGCATATCTACAAGGACTCGCCGGGAGCGGGTGGTTTCCAGACATTCTACCCGGAAAAGATGGCGGAGGTGGAACGGAACTGGGCGACCTGGGATCTGCTAAACAACCAGACGGGTTCGGGTCTGGTCGCGTGGCTTTAGAGGGTTAAATCGTGGGATCCGGCAGACAGCAGCGCACCATCCTGCCCGCCTTGCCTTGTGTTCCGCGGCACCGATTTCGAGGACATGCGGGATCTGGGCATCGCGGCCAATCTCAGGCTGCAATACGGTCCCTTCTGGAAGAACGTCCCGTTCAACAAGATTTTCGACCCAACCCTTCCGCAACGCACGGAAGAGTTGACGCGCGAGAAAATATTGGCGATGGGTTTTACGCCATCAATATCCTTGATGAGTCCGGACGGACACGCGCGGACGGGTTCGTGATCGGCCTGACCATGAAGGCGGACATTATGGCCAAGGAGAACGGGGACTGGGTCAGCAACCTCTATCAGGGACCTGGCCGGGGATCGCCGCAATACGCGGAGGCGATGGCCTATGGCGAACGCTGCCTAGAAGAAAAAATCCTACCGCTGGCCGACAAAAGGATGGAAATATCCGGCCACTCTCTGGGCGGCGGGCTAGCCGCAGCGGTATGCTGCCATCTGGACCATTTCTATCCAGACGTCACGCTACACGCGATCATCTTCAATCCCGCAGGCGTGAATTCCAAGGCGATCGCCCCGGCCACGACCAGCAGCGGATCGCTCAATGCTTTCGCGGTCAAGGACGAGATCCTGACGACGCTGCAAAGCTACACCACCACGATGCCCTTCATCGGTTCGGTATTTCATCACGCATCACGCAGGCTGG
Source organism: Paracoccus simplex (assembly GCF_042648325.1). Lineage (NCBI taxonomy): Bacteria > Pseudomonadati > Pseudomonadota > Alphaproteobacteria > Rhodobacterales > Paracoccaceae > Paracoccus > Paracoccus simplex. The sequence continues at coordinate 1,677 of NZ_JBHRXE010000014.1, forward strand.
GCATGTCGGCGATGCCGTCCTCGCTGGGGACGATACGGCGCGTTGCCGGCAAAAGTCCGGGAGGTGCATTGGGCGCTGGGGATCGCCTCTGCCCGAGTTGTTTCCGATGCAGACAGGCAATACCTCGTCCATTCCGATCCTGGCAGAGCTTGACGGGATGCTTCTGGCGGCGCCCAATCTGTCCTAGTTCGCTGAAAACCTGGCGAACTGGATTCGCGCGAAGTACGAAAGACGCGCTCGACGATCTGTCGTGGTATTCGACCGTCATTTCGAAATGAAGCAGGATAACCGAACTGTTTTACGCCGATTTACGGCCCGAGATCGCGGGCGTTTCTCATGCCTTTAAGCATTCCGCAGAATATCACGCTATGGACGTGGTGACCGACGGCTATGAAGCGAAGTTCCCGGCGTGATCAGCCTGGCCGTACCTTTTCAGTGGCGACCGGGCGATCCGCAGATGATTGATGCCCCGCATTCGGTCACATCACCGACGGTGGCGATTTCCTTGCCCTCCAGCTTTAGGCGCGATGCCACCTGCGCGATCCGATTCTTCCCGTGTACAGGGCAATCATGTTCATCGCCAAGCCGCGCTACTGGTTGCATGTTGCATCTCCACTGATCGGCCCCCACGAACGGGTCCATTCATGACCTAATCGTCAATCAGCGCTCGAGAACGAAGGTGTAAGCGCATGCATCCCACATATGATAGTCAACTGCCGCCTTCATAATATGGGTCACGCCGATTGCGTCGTGCATCAGCCCATTAAAAAATGGCTCGACCTGATTGCGCATGTAGGAGCCGCTTCCCAAGCTGAAGTATTGCGCAGCCGGGATCGGTGGCGGGGCTTCCACAGCATCTCGAAAAACCGGTCCCGCGCTGATCACCTGGGCCCGAGCTGCGCTTTGTGCCTGATAGAAATCCGCCAAATGCCAGCTGCGGAGGTGACCGTTGCTGTCACCGAGCGTCTGAAACAGCATAGTGATCAGGTTTCTCACGAAAGCCCTAAAGTCAGGCGCGCTTGCCGCTGCATTTGAGATCTGCTGGAGTTGCTGAAAATCAGAATTAACCAAATTCTGCCTATGAGGTGGAAACAGAACCGGCAGCCTTTCCCATTCGGGCGCTCTTTCCCAATGCGTAAACATCATACCTGGCTCCCTCCCAGGCGAAATTCCTTGGCTAGGCGATGATGTGGGAATAGCCGGAGGAAGCGTTACCCCACCCCAACGCAGAACATCCGATACCAGCGGTATGAGATTGCGAGTCTGAAGCGATGTCAGAACATCACCAGCCACTTGGCGGGAGCGGATACCCGCACTGGCAGCCTGTGAAAGCGACGATTGCGCTCTACGCGCGGTTTCTTGATGCAGGCCGGCCGCATTATAGGTATCACACCTAACCTGAATATCCTTGTGATGAGCTTTGGCCGCCAACGCCGCGCAGGACGCAAGTCCACCCCCAAGCGAATGACCAAAAATCATGAGCCTGCCGTTCCACTGCTGCATAGCCTCGTCTGCCGCCCGACGGGCGGCCCTTATGCTATCGAGGTATTGTAGAGGCACTTCACCAAGCGCTTGCGAGACATTGGTCGGCCAATCGCCATTCTGGCCATAGAAAAGTGAGGCAGAGCCCGTCCAGTCTATATGCATCGTGCCGATCTCGAGCAGGCCCGCCATGCTCGCCGAAATCGTCTCGCGACCTGATGCCGCCTGAATCAACGGTTGTTCATGCATCCCTGCAGCCCGCAACTGCGCGCGCGTGGTCGTTGGAGGAAAGCGGCCGGTTGGGGATATTGTCGGGATGACGGGCGCAAAGGTGTAAGGCCCCCCAGCTATACTCATCACTCCGGATGTCGTGATGTTGCAAGTCAGCTCAACATGGACAGCCAATTCGTCGATGTCTTGCTCGTTCATTTCCGAACCGCGAAACACCAGCGCGGGCGGGCAGACATCCAGCGGTGTCAGCCCGCCAGAAAGCTTGGGGTAATACATCCTACAGAACAGGCCGTTCGGTAAGTCCATGGACCAACCGCGCTTCCAATGATCCCAGAGCTTTGCCTTTTCCTGACGCAGACGCGGCGTCAGTTCCGTATCCTTATAATCATAAATATCAAGAATCAGCATTGCTGCCTTGTTCAAGCACGGTTGCCAATCGGCATTGCCAGGAATACGGGCCGGTTTTTGAACACCGGGGTTATCAAGCATCGCTTATGGCCCCCAGATCTGATTCCCGCGATCCGGCACGGACAGCGGGGCATTATAGCGGGAATGGATCTCATCTTCGGCCAGATACCAGCCACCATCCGCCTGATAGCTGAACTCGCTCAGGCGTGCGCGGATGCGGTCGGTTTCTGTGGTGCGATCAAGCGCCTTCCCGGCCAGGATCAGCACCTGATCCAGTCGCCACGCCGTGTGGCGCGAATCCGGGCCCGAACCCATGGCGAATGTCTCTACTACTGAATCCAGTTGGTGGAGGAACTGATCAATTTGGTCTGGAGAACCTGAGGGAAGCTTGACCCCACGCAAAACGCGAAACAGTGTCTCAGCAGTTGCATGGTTTCCTGCGCCAAAGGCCAAGGATTCCAGGAGACTATCAGTATTTCCACCACCAGGAAAGTTCGGCCGAAGCCACGGATCCGCACCAGCGTTGATCAGAGCAATCATCGCGCCGAGGTTTCTGTGTCCCTCCGCCAAGCTCAACGGTGTCACGTGACGGAACCCATATTGCTGCGTATCAGGATCAGCCCCGGCATCAAGCATGGCCTGCACAATGGGCAGACTGGCATCAAAATCGGGGAATAGCATGAAGTCTCGTTCGGACGGCGTGCGCCGCTCGATCGCCATGAACAGGGCTTCCGCGTGGTTCACGTTCGGATCGACGCCCTGTGCCAGCAAGGCTTGCGCCGCTTCGAGGTTGTAGGCCATCACGGCCTCTTGCAGCAGCGTTGCAAGATACTGAACCGGCTGGCCGTCGCGCGTAAAATCCAGTGCAGGTGCGTGATAACCGCGCGACAGGGCTTCGGTGCCCAAGGCAGCCAGTGCCTGATCGTCGGGAACGGCACCATTGGAAATTTCCGTGGCGATAGCGCGAATTTCCTCAGGCGCTTGCGCCCAACGCTGATCAAAGGTTTCCCGGTCTTTTGATTGCATCACTGGCCTCGTCCTTTCCGTATCTGCGGGCGGCGACGCCTCGACCTGAGATTGCTGAGGGGTCGGAGATGGCTCCCATTTCAGCACGATGAACCCATGTGCGGCAGGGCTCATCAGCCCGAGCATCAAGGCGATTGATGAAAGCAGTTTTGCACGTCTCATCTGGCGCACTCGTCAGTTCAGCTTGATGAGGTCGGACATGGCTTCAAACACCTGATTCATTGTCACCGCCATCCGCGAGCCGTTAACGGTTATGTTGCCGCTGTCATCCAAGGTGACCAGCGAAGCTCCGACTTTGATCGTGATGCTGTCGCCCGCCGTGATCTCGATGCGCCGCCCCACATCCAGCGTGTAATTGCCGCGCACATCGGTCATCTTATCCCGCCCCACGGTCTCGTTGTGGTCGACCTCTATCATCTGTGTCTTCGTTGCTTCGACGGCTAGGATCAAGTTTCCAATACCGGGATCACTGCCGACATCTCCCATTGCCTCGGCCAACGGTCCTATTCCTTGAGTGTTATTGGCTGCACTTGCGGGAGCGACGGAGCCGATCCTCCCCGGCCCCACACCCAAGTGCATGTCGCCCCCGATCATTTGCCGTAGTGTATTCCCAACCTCGCAGGACTGGTCGTGACCGATACTCGTGACAGAATTGCGGTTGATCCGTGCAGATGCATTGCGTTCGACCTTACTGTTCATATCGCGCTGCGCATGGATGAAGACCTCTTCCTCGCCCTTCTCATCCTCGAAACGCAACTCGTTGTAACCGTCGCCCTGATGAGTATCGGATTTGAAGGTGCTGACGGTCTTGTTGGCGGGCAGCGGGTAGGGCACCTGATTGCGCCCGTTATAAACACATCCCGTGACGATTGGCTTGTCCGGATCGCCTTCCAGGAACTCGACGACGACCTCCATGCCGATCCTGGGGATGACCATGCCGCCCCAGCCGGCGCCGGCCCAGTTCTGCGACACCCGGCAGCGCATCGAATGCGCCCCCGCCAGATCCCAATGGAACCGCACCAGGATGCGGCCGAATTCGTCGCAGTCGATCTCGCCCTCGCCGACCACCATCGCCGTCTGCGGGCCGTGCACCACGGGCACCGCCGTCCGCCGCGGCGGCACCATCGGCGCGGTGTCCGGCATCAAGGCGTAGCTGCCGGTGAAGGCATAGCCGTCGCTGCCCGAACCGCCGGAGCCATAGGCCTCGGACACGAAATGATGCGAGGCCGAGAGGCAGAGATAGGTCTCGCCCGTGCCCGGCACCGGATCGCCCGCAAGCGTCACCCGGCGCCCCGCCCGCAGGCTGGCGCAATCGCCCACCGCCCGGTTGCGGCGGTCCGCACCGCGTTCCTGGCTGGTGCGCAGCCCCGCCACCAGCTTGCCCACGTCCTGCGCCGGATAGTCGCCCGGATAATCAAAGCTCTCGATCTGGCCCTGGGCATGGGCGGCATCGCCCAGCCGGTCGGCCTCCATCGCCTGGTCGGGCTTCTTGAAATTGTAATCGGTCAGCCGGATGGCGCCGGTGGTCAGGTTGCGCTCGGGCGACCAGTCCCAGAAATGCT
>NZ_JBHRXE010000015.1:0-8357 GCF_042648325.1 Paracoccus simplex
GCACCCAAGCCCACTCCCTGAGCACGGACACCCGTCCGCGGCCTACGCCGGATGGTTACGATAGGGAAAGGCCAGCCGGTTGAGGTCGTCGAGCAGGCCGGGCGTCGTCGCGGTCGGAAAGCCGATGACGGTGAGGACGCGCAGATGCTGGTCGCCAAGACGCGGCTCCAGCCCGCCGGTCAGCGGCTGATCGGCGAGCAGCGCGTCGAGATAGATCGGCGTCTCGGGGACGCGCACGCGATGCCGCTTTGTCGAGACGGTCGAATGAAGGTAGGTCAGCGTCTCGCTGTCATCGAGCCAGGAGCACTCCGGCATGAAGCCGTCGAGCAGCGCTAGCACGCGATCGGTGCGGTCCATGAAGGTGCGCAGGATCTCGTTCGGATCGATGCCGGTGCGCTCACGGCCCTCATAGAGCCAGGTTTCCGCGCGAGCGGCTTCCTCGGCCGGCGGCAGATAGAGGAAGGTCAGGTAGCAGCCGGAAACAAAGTGAACGCCCTCTTCCTCGAAATCGGCCTTGCGCTCGGCATCGACCAGACCGGAAGCGGCATCGGGGAATTGATCCGCCGGATAGGTTGCGGCTTCGTGGCGCTGCGCCTCCAAAAAGATGCTCCAGCCTGAGCCGAGACGGCGGAAGGCGTTGTTGATGCGGCCGGCGACCGCGACCAGCTCGGCGGCGACGGCACTATCGAGATCGGGGCCACGGAAGCGCGCGGTGCGCTGGAAGGATCCATCCTTGTTGAGCACGACGCCTTCGGCGGCGAGCGCGACCCAGGGCAGATAGTCGGCAAGGCGGCTGGCGGTGCGGCGATATTCGGCGAGGTTCATCATCTGTGCCTCCCTCAGACCGACGGGATGGCGGGGATGCGCAGATGCCGGCGGCCGACCTCCACGAAGAGAGGATCGCGTTTTGCGGCCCAGACGGCGGCGAAGTGGCCGATGGCCCAGATGGCGAGGCCGACCAGCCAGAGGCGCAAGCCGAGGCCCACGGCCCCGGCCAACGTCCCGTTGAGGATCGCGATGCTCCTTGGCGCACCGCCGAGCAGGATGTGCTCGGTCAGCGCGCGGTGAACCGGGACGGTGAATGCGATCAGGGCGCAGGCGGAGCGATGACCGCACAAGGTCGGAGAGCGTGGCGACGCCTTCCTTGGTCCGCATGGAGACGAGGTTCGGCGCGGCGCATTGCAGTTCGCGCGTGTCCTCGATGATGACGACGCGATCGGCCGTCTTCGCCACCTCGGCCAGCAGCGCGTTGGTCAGCGTGGTCTTGCCGGTCGAGGTGCCGCCCGCGACGAGGATGTTGGCGCGCGCAGCGACGGCTTCGCGCAGGCTCAGAGCCTGATCGGCGCGCATGATCCCGGCGCGCACATAGTCGTCGAGCGTGAAGACGGCGACGGCGGGCTTGCGGATCGCGAAGGCCGGCGCTGCGACGACAGGCGGCAACAGGCCCTCGAACCGCTCGCCCGTCTCGGGCAGTTCGGCCGAGACGCGAGGGCTGCGGGCGTGAACCTCCGCGCCGACATGATGCGCGACCAGGCGCACGATGCGCTCGCCATCGGCGGGCGAGAGAGTTTCGCCGGTGTCAGACAGCCCTTCGGAGAGACGGTCGATCCAGATGCGTCCGTCCGGGTTCAGCATCACCTCGACGACGGTGGGGTCTTCCAGAAAGCGCGCGATGGCGGCCCCAAGCGCGGTGCGCAACATGCGCGCGCCGCGTTGGATCGCCTCCGGTTTTTGATGGCTGGTCGTCATATCGGCCCCGTTTCTCCACGAGGCGCGACAGACGGTCCCCGGATCGGGGTCGATTAAAAGAGCCTGAAATCAGGCAGATTCAACAAGTATCTAGGCCGGTGCGGCGGTCGGCGGCCATCGGCGGCGAATAGGACGGATTGTCTATTCGGCGCGATCTCTACCCCCTGCGGAGCATCCCCATCGCCGCGCGCCGGGACCGACTCGACATCGCGCGAAAGCTCTTTCAAGAACCTGTCGCCGGTCGCCAGCCGCTTGCCGAGGGTCTGCATGAACCCCTCGAACCGCTCCAGCCCCTTGGCGCGGCCGGAGGCTTGCGCGGCATCGGGCAGGACCGGGGTGAAGGTCAGCCAGTAGCGGACGAACAGCGAGACGGCCTCGCCGAGCACGGCGAGATCTTCGTCGAGCGTGTCGATCTGGCGGCCGAGCTTGTCGAGGCGGCGTGACATGGCTACCTCCAGCTTCTCGGTCGTATCGCCGGAGAGGAAGGACGCCACGGCGGCTTCGACGATGGCGGATTTGGAGATGTTCCGGCGCAGCGCCAGCGCCTCGACCTGTTTGAGCAAGGCCGGGTCGAAATAGACGTTCATGCGGGTGCGGGTAGTCATGGCGCGCTCCTCAAAGCTCTATGCCGTCGCCGGGATCGAGCGAGGCTTGCCGCGCGACCATCCGCATCCGGGCGGAGCGCCACGGCACTTCCTTCAAAACCTTCCGCGATCACTTCGGAGCGGCCGTCGAAAGCAACGCGGCGCACCAGAGCAGCGCCGTTGTCGATGACCACAACCGCATCGGGACCATCCGGCAAAATGCCAACGCCGGGTCGGGAGAAGCTCTGTCCCAACTCCTGCGTCGAACCATCCGGCAGGATGCGCGTCACCCGCCCGCCGTATTGGGAAGCGACGACGCTGCCATCCTTCATCTGGACCACGCCGACCGGCAAGGACAATCCGCGCCCAACAATGTGGCGCAATCCATTCGACAGATTGAGGGAAAGGATTTCGCCCGCGGCACGGTTTGCGACGAGTAGTTGACCATAGCTCGAAAAAGCGATCCCGGTCGGGGTTGCCAGATTCTCGGCAACGCGGACCTGTGTTCGGTCCTGCGAGACCCGGAGGATGTAGTCCCCCGAGTATGACGAAACAAACATCGCGCCTGCAGCGTCGATGGCGATGCCAGCCGGAGAAGCGATGCCCTTGAGCACGGTCGATCGTGTTCCGTTCGGAGCGATCCGCTCGACGGTGCCGCCGCCCCAATTAGAGACATAGACCGAGCCATCCGGGTGGCCGGTGTTGTGGTGATTGACCGCGGCCCAATCGAGCCTTGTGCCGAGATCGGTTTCGACCTGGGCCATGAGGTCGCGGGTATAGGCGGTGAGATCGGAGAGGTCCGTGCCGTCCTCGGGTGAGACGATGAAGCGAAACTGGTGGCGATCGTCCGCGCCGCGCTCGACGAAGGCAGCGCCGTCGGCGCGGTCGTCGGTCGCCGAATAGAGCTGGCCGCGCTCGCCGTCGCGCGAGTGCCGTCGCGCTGGATGTAGCGGATATGGGCGGCGGATTTGCCGTTCTTGCCCGCGCCCTGGACGTAGCGGGTTTTGACGACGACGCGGCGCTGACCGGCGCTGCTGTGCTTCCATCCGCCCGACAGGGTGCGGGCGCGCACGAAGGCCGCACCGCGTCCCCGTTTCAGGCCCGGCCCACCGCTCGTCCGTGATGCCTTACCACCCTTGGCCGATGCCTGCGACCGGGCGCGCTGCGATGACGATCCCGACGATCGCGACGGGCTGTTGCTTTGCTGGCGGGCGATCCTCTTCGCCTGGCTGAAGAAGCTCTTGGACTTGCCGAGCTTGGGCGCATCGTTGCGGACGCGACCGGGCCTCGGGCGGAAGCGAAACTCCTCGTCGTCGCTCAAGGCCGCGCCTCCGGCTCGACGATGCTGAAACGGCGAAAAAGGTCCGATTTCGGGCTATGGTGCCGCTCGAAACCCTGCAAAGCCAAGGCTTTGCGCCATGACGCGACACGCGAGGCCCTGAACCAAGGTGCCGTCCGCGCCGCCCCAAAACAGTGTGCAGACAAGGGCTTGCCCCGAAACCGGCCCGCCAGAGTGCCGGTTTCCTTTATCTTGCCCTCCACCCTTTCTGACCCTTCCGCCCTTCCGACCGGGAATGCAGCCAGGCGCGACCATGCCTGACTGGACACCGGAACCAGCGCGAACAGATGGGAGAGCGCCATCCTCATGGTGCTCTCCCATCGTCGGCCCGCGCGACGAACATGCTGCCGTCTCGCGGCTCCGCACCGCGGCGCTCGCGCACCGGAACGGTCGGGCGAACGTCGCCTGATGTGCCGATGGTCTGCACCGGATCGGCGCTCCGCCTGTCGCTCGGACGCATGACGAAGAGCGGGGCATCGCGCCAATCGGGCGGCGGTGCGGATTGCTTCTCCGGTGTCCCGGCTGCGACCGAGCTGCCGAGCGCCGGAGCGAGCGCTGCGACATAGGCGCGGGTTTCGGCCGGCAGCGGACTGCCCGTCGCGCGATGGTCGTCATAGCGGCCGGGACCGGCATTGTAGGCGGCGAGCATCGCCGCGACATTGCCATAGCGGTCCCACATCTCGCGCAGATAGGCGGTGCCGGCGAGGATGTTGTCGCGGGGATCATAGGCGTCGCGGCCGAGGCGATAGCGGACGCGCAGGCCGGCCCAGGTGCACATGCGGCCCTTGTTCCCGCACCATCGCTGCACGATAGGCGGATGACGCCGCCGAAGGTTGACCCGCGCACCGCCGTGTCGATCCCCTCAGCTCACGCGGATGCTCCGCCTTTGCCGGCGGTTCTATGTCAGCCCGGCATGTTGAGCGTAGCGGCCTGTTCCTCGCTGGTGTCGATGTGTTGGTGAATTGAGACCGGGCTTTTCGGACGCCCTGCCGTTCCGGAGGCATTCGCGAAGTAGCCGCTGCCGCCTCTTTGCGTTAGCGATTGAAGCCGAATGGCGGAAACGCGCTGTAGGCGTGGTTTCGGCGCAGCAGAAAGCGCGGGCCGAAGGTAACGCTCACATGCAATATGCGATAAGTAGGAACAGAAGCATCAATATAATGGGAGATATGCGTGCGTGGAGATGTTTCGCCTTCCGTTGAGGGACGACGATACTGGAAATTCGGATGGAACGACCTCGGCGGTTTGCCCATCATCGGAAAATCGGACTATCAGCCAAAAGGTGGCGCATTTCGCATGTTCGCCGAAGGGGTATTTCACGCTGAGCATTTGCTGACATTCCCGGCACAGAAGACCAAGGGAAAATTGGAAGCCTTCGGGCGCTGCGTCTATTGCGGTCGACAGAAAGATGAACACGGGCAGCCCTTAAGGCTGACCAGCGAACATATCATTCCAGAATTCCTCGGCGCTGGGCTAGAGCTGCCCGACGCCTCTTGCCCCACCTGCCAGAATATCATCGCAACTTTCGAGAGTTCAATCGCTCAAGATATCTTCGATCCCGTACGGAAGAGTTTTAGCCTCGTCGGAAAAGATGGTGTGCTGAAAAAGACCAACTTCCCTCTAGATATCGGGCGAGAAACATCCGCGCACGAATTCATACCCCTAATCCACTACCCGACGATCCTAGTGCTGCCGATGCTTTATCCAGCGGCCTCATATAGTCGACGACCAAGGGATGCCGACGAACCGGGCGGCGATTTCTTCCGCTCCCCATCCCCGATCCTCGGCAAGCTCGCGGAAGCGCTCGAACTGGTCGGCGGGGTGGAGGTCTTCGCGCGTGACGTTCTCGTCAAGGCTGATCTCGGCGGCATCGTTCGCCGTGTCGATGACGCAGCGAACGGGTTCGGTCTTCTTGATCTCCTTGCGCTTGACGCGCAGCATCTGCGCCAGCCTGCGGCCTTCCCCGATGCTGACGAGATAGAAGCCGGTTACCGCGCCGTCCGCGTCCGCTTCCGGCTCCATCACCAGATTTTGCAGGATGCCCTTGGCGGCGATGCTGGCCGCCTTCGCCTCGATAGACGCCTCGCTGTGCGGGGTCTTGCGGGCATTCTTCGGGTGCTTCTTGAGCTTGTTGAGCGGGATGAAGACGGTCGTGCCATGTTCGTCGGTCGGGGCGCTGGTTGCGGTCGTGGTCATGGTCTTTCTCCTATGGGCTTGGGTTGAAGCGCAGCGCTGCGCTGCAACCCTGCCCGTCGGCGAGACCGGGGGGGCAAGGTGCAAGGGCGACCGGGACGGAGGGGGATCACCCGGCCTGCACAAGCGGATCGAAGCCATGGCGAGAGTGGGAAACACGCATCCGCGCGGAAGGCTGGGGAGACCGTCCCGGTCGAGCGTGAGCGATCCCTTGCGCCGCGCCAGGGGGCAGAGCCCCCAAGCAATCGGCCCGGCCGAAGCGGAGCGGCGGCCGGGCTCAAGGATCAGATCAGGATATGGAGCCCTAGACGGCTTGAGCCAGTAGCATCCTGATCGCCCCGTTCTCGCTAGGAGAGGGGGCGTTGCGGGGTTTCCCCGCAGAAGGGGTCGACCGAGACCGCGGCTTGGTCGCAGGGGAAAGCTTTCCCCTTGTTGAATCTCCCTCCTTCAATGGCTTTCCTTGAAAAATGTCAGAAATCCGCGTATATTTCTGACAGGAGAACGATGATGACTCGGCTGACCGAACAGATTCAAGCGTATGCGGCGGGATTGCCTGAAGGCTCCCCTGTGTCTGCCAAGGGCTTGCTCCACCTCGGAAATCGCGCCGCTGTGGATCAGGCTTTGTCGCGCTTGGCCGAACGCGGTCAACTCATCCGCGCTGGTCGTGGCGTCTATCTTCGCCCCGTCGCCAGTCGCTTCGGCACGCGAGCGCCTTCGGTCGAGCAGGCGGTCGAGGCTCTAGCGACCCAAAAGGGAGAGATTATCGTCTCGAATGGAGCCGCTGCGGCAAACGCTCTTGGCCTGACGACACAGGTGCCGGTGCGGTGGGTCTATCTGACTTCCGGGCGCAGCCGGAAGATGCACCTCGGCAAGCAGGTCGTGGAATTGCGGCATGCGCCGCGCTGGCAATTGACATTGGCTAACCGGCCGGCGGGAGAAGCTGTCAGGGCACTGGCCTGGCTCGGCCCGGAGAAGGCTGACACCGCGCTCAAGACGTTAAAGCGAAAGCTGCCGGCCGTTGCGTTTGGCGAACTGGTTGCTGCCGCGCCGCAGTTTCCGACATGGCTCGCGAAGAGCGTCGGAAAGGCCGCCTATGGCTGACGCCTTTCTCCAGCTTTCCGCGCAGGATCGCCGCGATGCGCTCGGCGTCGCGGCCGATCGCTCCGGCCGTCCTGCGCATCTTCTCGAAAAGGACGTTTGGGTCGTTTGGGCTCTGGCGACCCTTTATGCAGCGCCGCTTGGCGAGCATCTTGTGTTCAAGGGTGGCACGTCGCTGTCGAAAGCTTATCACGTCATCCGCCGGTTTTCCGAGGATGTCGACCTGACCTACGACATTCGGGCAATCGCGCCCGATCTGGTCGGGGAGAACGGCGAAGCCCTGCCGACGACGCGCAGCGAGGAAAAGCGCTGGTCCAGCGAGGTTCGCAAGCGGTTGCCGGAATGGATAGGCAATACCGTGCAACCCGTGATCGCGACCGCCCTGGCCGCTGATGGGTTGGCGGCAGCAACCCGTGTCGAGGGAGACAAGCTCTTTATCGACTATGAGCCGACCGCAACCGGCTCCGGCTATGTCGCGCCAAGCGTGATGCTGGAGTTTGGCGCTCGCTCGACGGGTGAACCTGCAAGCCCGCGTGATGTCGTCTGTGATGCGGCCGGCTTGGTCGACGGACTGATATTTCCAACGGCGCGTCCGCGCGTGATGCACGCCGAGCGGACCTTCTGGGAGAAGGCGACCGCCATCCATGTCTTCTGCTTACAGGAGCGGCTGCGCGGCGATCGTTTCGCACGACACTGGCACGATGTCGCCCGGCTGGATGAAGCTGGTTTTGCGGATGCGGCTATCGCCGATCGCGAACTGGCCAACGCTGTTGCCCGGCACAAGTCAATGTTCTTTTCGGAGAAGGCCGCCGACCGCACGGCGGTCGACTATGCCGCGGCCGTCAACGGCGGCTTGCAACTCGTGCCGACTGGAGATGGCGCGAAGGCGCTGGAGGACGACTATGCCCGCATGGTCGAAGACGGATTGCTGCTGGAAGACGCGGAGCCGTTTGAGGTGCTGATCGAGCGATGCGCGGACATCGCAGAGCAGGCGAACCGCGCAGCAATATTTTACGGATCGAGAATACGGCTCACGCCCTCCGACAATCGATATCATCGATGAACGCCTGTGGGCCGGCCTCTACAGTTTGATCCAGACAGGAATTGGCAACGGCTCATTTGGCCTGCGTTTTCCGGAACAATGTCCTGACGGAAACGGTCCGTCCGGGTGTGACGAGCAAGCATTCCGTCGGGTGCTAGGCGCCGAGGTTCCGTGGATCGAATGGCCGCTCTCCCCGAGCGATGTGCCCGACACGCCGGTAATCCTGGATCTACTCGAGTTTTGCGCCAGCGCCGTGGGCGAGCCGATCCGGGGCAGCTATCACTCCTATTTCGGTCACTATCACCTGAGTTGGGTGTCAATCGGCGTTGAAGAGTGCCCCCTTATCGGCGTCCAA
>NZ_JBHRXE010000016.1:0-31812 GCF_042648325.1 Paracoccus simplex
CCGCGCCGGGCCCGGAGGCAGCCGCCGCCCCGCCGCCCGCCGCCGGCTCGGGCTTCGACCTGTCCACGCCGCCGGATTTCGGCGGATTGCGCCTCACCGACTGAGACCTGCCCATGCTGCCGCTCAACCCCGCCCTGGCCGCCACCTTCCGCCCGCCGGTGATGGAGGCCCGCCGCTGGCTGGAAGGGCTGACCTTCCCGCCCGAGCGGCCGCTGATCAATCTCAGCCAGGCCGCGCCGGTCGAGCCGCCGCCCGAGGCCCTGCGCCGCGCCATGGCCGAGGCGGCGCTGCAGCGGCCCGACGCGCATCTCTACGGTCCGGTGCTGGGCCGGCCCGACCTGCGCGAGGCGGTGGCCCGCGACTGGAGCCGCGCCTATGCCGGCACCATCCGCGCCGATGAGGTCGCGATCACCCAGGGCTGCAACCAGGCGTTCTGCGCCGCCATCCAGACGCTGGCCCGGGCAGGGGACGAGGTGATCCTGCCCACGCCCTGGTATTTCAACCACAAGATGTGGCTCGACATGCAGGGCATCCGCGCCGTGCCGCTGCGCTGCGGTCCAGGCATGCTGCCTGACGCGGCCGAGGCCGCCCGGCTGGTCTCGGACCGGTCGCGCGCCATCGTGCTGGTCAGCCCCAACAACCCCTCGGGCGCGGAATACCCGGCCGAACTGCTGCGCGGCTTCTTCGATCTGGCGCGGTCGCGCGGGTTGGCGCTGGTCCTCGACGAGACCTATCGCGATTTCGACGCGCGCGAAGGTGCGCCGCACGACCTGTTCGCCGATCCCGACTGGGGCGACACGCTGATCCATCTCTACAGTTTCTCGAAAGCCTATCGGCTGACCGGGCATCGCGTCGGCGCGCTGATCGCCAATCCCGCCCGCATGGCCGAGGTCGAAAAGTTCCTCGACACCGTCGCCATCTGCGCCGGCCAGCTCGGCCAGATCGGCGCCGCCTGGGGCATGGCGAATCTGCGCGACTGGCTGGCCGGCGAGCGGGCCGAGATCCTGGCCCGCCGCCGCGCCATGGCCCAGGGCATGGCGGCGCTGCCGGGCTGGCGCGTCAAGGGTTGCGGCGCCTATTTCGCCTGGGTCGAACATCCCTTCGCCATGCCCGCGCCAGAGCTGGCGCAACGCCTGCTGCGTCAGGCGGGGGTGCTGCTGCTGCCCGGCAGCATGTTCATGCCCGCGGACGATCCCGAGGCCGCGCGCCATCTGCGCATCGCCTTCGCCAATGCCGACCGCGACGGCATCGCGGCGCTGATGCGGCGGCTGGAGGCCTTCCGGCCCTGATGGCGCCAACCGGATCGTGAAGCGCAGCAGGCGGCGGCACGGGCACCGCGGCCCTTGCCGCCGGGCCCTTGGCGCCCTAAAGACTTGCGCTGACTGACAAGAACAAGTGGCGGGGCACGGCATCATCATGCGCGGCAAGGGCAAATCGACGATCGTCTGGTTGCTTATGGGGATGCTGGTCCTGGGATTGGGCGGCTTCGGCGTCACCAATTTCTCGGGCGGCTCGGCCGATATCGGCTCGGTGGGCGAGGTCGGGATCTCGTCGCAGGACTATGCCCGCACCCTGCGCGCCGAGATGCAGGACTTCGCCGCCCGCACCGGCCGGCAGGTCAACGCGGCCGAGGCCAAGGCTCTCGGCATCGACCAGGCGGCGCTGGCCCGGCTCTATACCGGCGCCGCGCTCGAGGCCGAGGCGAACCGGCTGGGGATCTCGGTCGGCGACCAGGCGGTGGCCAAGCAGATCACCGGCTCGCCGGCCTTCCGCGGCATGAACGGCCAGTTCGACCGCAGCCTCTATGCCGACACCCTGCGCCGCGAAGGCATCCGCGAGGCCGAGTTCGAGCACGACCTGCGCATGGACGAGGCGCGGCTGATCCTGCAGCAGGCGGCGCTGGCCGGGGTCAGCGCGCCGCAGGCCGTCACCGCGCTGACCCAGGGCTGGCTGCTGGAGACCCGCGACATCCGCTGGCGCGAGCTGAAGCCCGAGGATCTGCCCGAGCCGATCGCCACCCCGGACGACGCGACGCTGGAAGCTTGGCACAAGGCCAATGCCGACCGCTTCACCGCGCCCGAGACCCGCAAGATCACCTATATCTGGCTGATCCCCGAGATGCTGGAGAAGGAGGTCGAGGTGGACGAGCAGGCGCTGCGCGACCTCTACCAGGACCGCATCGACGAGTTCCAGCAGCCCGAGCGCCGCATGGTCGAGCGGCTGGTCTTCCCGACCATGGCCGCCGCCGAGGAAGCCAGGGCCCGCATCGCGCGCGGCGAGATCACCTTCGAGCAGCTGGCCGCCGCGCGCGGCCTGACGCTGAACGACATCGACCTGGGCGAGGTCAGCCAGGCCGACCTGGGCGCCGCCGGCGAGGCGGTCTTCGCGCTGGACGAGCCCGGCGTGGCCGGCCCGGCCAGCTCGGAGCTGGGGCCGGCGCTGTTCTCGATGAACGCGATCCTCGATCCGGTCGACATCCCCTTCGAGCAGGCCAAGGACGAGCTGCGCGTCGAGGCCGCGGTGGACCGCGCCCGCCGGGTGATCGAGGACCAGTCGGCCGAATTCTCGGACATGCTGGCCGGCGGCGCCACGCTCGAGGACATGGCCAAGGAAACCCCGATGAAGCTGGGCCAGATCGACTGGAGCGCCGGGGCCGAGGCCGATCCGAACGGCATCGACGCCTATCCGGTCTTCCGCCAGAAGGCCGCCGAGATCGGCGAGAAGGACTTCCCCGAACTGCTGGAACTGGACGATGGCGGCGTCTTCGCCCTGCGCCTCGACGGCATCCAGCCGCCGGCGCTGATCCCCTTCGCCGAGGTGAAGGACCGCGTGGCCGAGGACTGGAGCCGGAACGAGACCCATCGCCAGCTTCTGGCCCTGGCCGAGGAGCGCAAGGTCCAGGCCGAGGCGGCCGCCGAGCCCGCCCCGGCGGCGGCGACCGCGCCGGTGGCCCAGGCCGTCGGCGCCGCCGCCGGCAATGCCGCCGTCACCCCGCCGCAGGCGCCGCCCACCGTCCCCGCGACCGACCCGGCGACCGGCCCCGATGCCGGCACCGCCGTCACCGACCTGGCGCGCGGCGGCTTCATCAGCGACGCCCCGCAGGATCTGGTCAGCCAGGCCTTCGAGATCGCCAGGGAAGGCGATGCCGAGGTGGTCGATGCCGAGAACCGGGTGTTCCTGGTCACGCTCGACAAGATCCATCCCGCCGTGACCGAGGGCGACGAGGCCGAGCAGGTGCGCGAGGGCATCGCCAACCGGCTGGCGGATTCGCTGCGCCAGGACGTGTTCGACTATTTCGCCCGCGCGCTACAGGCCCAGGGCGGCGTCACCCTGAACCAAACCGCCGTGGATGCGGTGAACGCGCAGGTCCAGTGATGGAGATCACCCCCGAATATGCCGCGTTCGAGCGCGGCTGGGCGCAGGGCCGCAACCAGTTGCTGACCATCCGCCTGGCCGCCGACCTCGACACGCCGGTCAGCCTGATGCTGAAGCTGGCCGAGGCGGCGCCGAATTCCTTCATGCTGGAATCCGTCACCGGCGGCGAGGTGCGCGGCCGCTATTCCTTCGTCGGCATGAAGCCCGACCTGATCTGGGAATGCCGGGACGGCAAGGCGCGCATCAACCGCAATGCCCGCTATTCGGACGAATTCGCGGAAGACGACCGCCCGGCGCTGGACAGCCTGCGCGCCCTGATCGCCGAAAGCCGCATCGACATGCCCGACGGCGTGCCGGCCGGCGCGGCGGGGCTGTTCGGCTATCTGGGCTATGACATGATCCGGCTGGTCGAGCGGCTGCCCGACGTGAACCCCGACCCCCTCGGCCTGCCCGACGCGATGATGATGCGTCCCTCGGTCGTGGCGGTGCTGGACGGCGTCAAGGGCGAGGTGGCGCTTTGCGCCCCCGCCTGGCACGACGCGGCCACGCCGGCCCGCGCCGCCTATGCCCAGGCGGCCGAGCGGCTGATGGAGGCGCTGCGCTCGCTCGATCGCCAGCCCAGCGAGCCGCGCGCCCTGGGCCACGACCTGAAGATCGGCGAATTGCGCAGCAATTTCAGCAAGGAAGCCTATCTGGCCGCGGTGGAAAAGGCCAAGGACTACATCCGCGCCGGCGACATCTTCCAGGTGGTGCCCTCGCAACGCTGGGCGATGGATTTCCCGCTGCCGCCCTTCGCGCTCTACCGCAGCTTGCGGCGCACCAATCCGTCGCCCTTCATGTTCTTCCTGAATTTCGGCGGCTTCCAGATCGTCGGCGCCTCGCCCGAGATCCTGGTGCGGCTGCGCGAGGGCCAGGTCACCGTCCGCCCCATCGCCGGCACCCGGCCGCGCGGCGCCACGCCCGAGGAGGACCGGGCGCTGGAAGCCGACCTGCTGGCCGACCAGAAGGAACTGGCCGAGCACCTGATGCTCTTGGACCTAGGCCGCAACGATGTCGGCCGGGTCGCCAAGATGGGCACCGTCACCCCGACCGAGCAGTTCATCGTCGAACGTTACAGCCACGTCATGCACATCGTCTCGAACGTGGTGGGCGAGCTGCGCGAGGGCGAGGACGCGCTGTCGGCGCTGCTGGCGGGGATGCCGGCCGGCACCGTCTCGGGGGCGCCCAAGGTCCGGGCGATGCAGATCATCGACGAGCTCGAGCCCGAGAAGCGCGGCGTCTATGCCGGCGGCGTCGGCTATTTCGCCGCCAATGGCGAGATGGACATGTGCATCGCCCTGCGCACCGGGGTGATCAAGGACGGCCAGCTTTACATCCAGGCCGGCGGCGGCGTGGTCTATGACAGCGACCCCGAGGCCGAGTTCATGGAAACGGTGAACAAGAGCCGCGCCCTGCGCCGCGCCGCCGAGGAAGCGGCGCGTTTCGTGCGCGGGAACGGCTAGGCGCGGCAGGACAGGCCGGGCAGGACAGGCCGGCGGGACAGGCCGGGCGGTGCAGGCCGGCGGGACAGGGCTGCCATCCTGTGCTATGCCGGCCTTGGTCACCATGGTCGGGAGCATGCGGGAATGACGATCACCAAGCAGGACGAGCTGGACGGCCTGAAGGCCGTCGGCCGGATCGTCGCCAATACGATGCAGGCCATGGCCAGGGCGATGGAGCCCGGCATGACCACCCGCGAGCTGGACGAGATCGGCCGGGCCATGCTCGAGGCCGAGGGCGCGGTTTCCGCGCCGCGCTCGACCTACGGCTTCCCCGGCACCACCTGCATCAGCGTGAACGAGGAAGTCGCCCATGGCATTCCGGGCGAACGCCGGATCGGGGCCGGAGATCTGGTCAATATCGACGTGTCAGCCTCGAAGGACGGCTATTTCGCCGATACCGGGGCGACATTCCGCGTCGCGCCCACGCCGCCGGCGCTGGACCGGCTTTGCCGCGACGGCCGGCGGGCCATGCAGATCGGCATCGCGCAGGTCGGCAGCGGCAAGCCGCTGGCGGGGATCGGCAAGGCCATCGGGCATTTCGCCGCCGGTCGCGGCTACACGCTGATCCGCAACCTGGCCAGCCACGGCATCGGCCGGGCGTTGCACGAAGACCCGGGCGAGATCGCCACCTGGCCCACCCGGGGCGACCGGCGGCGGATCGGCAAGGGGCTGGTGCTGACCGTCGAACCCTTCCTGTCCATGGGCGGGATGTGGGCGACCGACGGCGCGGACGGCTGGACGCTCTATAGCGAGCCGCGCGCCGCCGTGGTGCAATACGAGCATACGGTGGTGGCGACCGACCGCGGCGCGATCATCGTCACCCAACCGGGATGAAGCCGGTTGCCCTCCGGCGCCGCTGTTCCCGTCCCCGCCCCCGTCTCGGTCCCCCGCGTCCCGTCCCGCCTTCCCGCCGTCTCCGTCGCCGTCTCGAACCTTGACGCGGGGGCGGGGCGGCATTGCGGCCCCAAGCCGGAAAAGACTCCCTGCGGGTTCTGCGGTGCACGCCCTGTGTACGCGCGGTGTACGGGCGCTGCACGCCGGTCACAGCGGAAATCCCAGCAAATGCTGGGATTTTCCGCTTGCGTCCCGCCGCGCGGCAGCGCGCAACGCACGCTGCCGTTGCGCGCCTAGCCGGCCTTGCCGCGCCATTCGCGCCAGGTCAGCCAGATCACCACCGCGTCCAGGGCCGAAAGCGCCAGCAGGGTGGGCGCCTGCGTATGCGTCCAGCGGTGCATCTGCATCGCGATGAAGCCGGAAAAGACCGCGATCCCCAGCGGATAGGCGAAGGCCACCCGCCGCATCAGCAGGGCCACGATCACCAGCTTGATCGCGCCGTGCCCGAGCAGGTAGAGCGCATAGAAATGCTGGCTCGTCGCCGAGAACTCGGCCAGCGCCGCCGCCACGCGGCCATAGACCGGGCTGCGATGGCCCTCGATCAGCTCGTTGCGGGTCAGCCATGCGGTGAAATCGGCAAGGCGCCGGTGCGGCAGCCACCACAAGCCGGCGCCGGCCATGACCTCGAACAGCGCGAAGGTCGCCTTCAGCAGCAGGGTCGACTCGAACAGCCAGTGCAGCGGTCCGTGCTTCCCCTTGATATGCTTCATCAATCCTCGCCGCGATAGGGCTGGACGTATTGCAGCGCCATGTCCCAGGGAAAGAAGATCCAGGTGTCCTGGCTGACCTCGGTGACATAGGTCTGCACCATCGGCCGGCCCTTGGGCTTGGCATAGACGGTGGCGAAATGCGCCTTGGGATACATGGTCCGCACATGCTCCAGCGTGCGCCCGGAATCGACCAGGTCGTCCACCACCAGGATGCCGTCGCCGTCCTGCATCACCGCCGGGTCGGGGGCCTTCAGCACCTTGACCTCGCCGCGCTCCTGCCCGCCCTTGCCGCGATAGGATTTGACCGAGATCGTGTCGATGACGCGGATGTCCAGCTCGCGGGCGACGATCATCGCCGGCACCAGCCCGCCCCGGGTGATGGCCAGGATCGCCCGCCATTCGCGGTCTTCCAGGCGCCAGGCAAGCGCGCGGGAATCGCGATGGATCTGATCCCAACTGATGTGGAATCCGCGTTCATGGGGCAGGCGATCGTTCATGCTGGCTCCTTAGTGGTTGGCGATCAACAGCAGGCCCAACAGCGCCATGGCGATGCTGGCGGCCCGGTCGATCCAGAACTTGGCGGCAAAATAGCGCGAGCGCATCGCTGCTGTCGACATCAGAACCGCGACCAGCGCGTACCAGGACAGTTCGGTCGCCAGACAGATGCCGTAGATCAGCGTCTGGCGCGCGGCGCCCATCGGCTCGGGAAAGACCGACAGGATCAGCGCCGCATAGAACAATGCCGGCTTCGGGTTCGAGAGATTCAGCGCGATTCCGCCCCAGAACCCCCTGGAGGCGCCGCCCGCCGCCTGCGGCAGCGGCCGGGTCGAGGCGCGCCACAGCCGCCAGGCGAACCACAGCAGATAGAGCCCGCCGAGGATCTTCATCCCGGCGAACCAGCCCGGATGCAGCTTGAAAAGCACCGCCAGCCCGCCGAGCGCCGCGATGCACCACAGCGATGCGCCTACGGCCAGCCCCAGCGCATAGGGCAGGGCGCGCTCGCGCCCATGGGCGAAAGCGGTCTGCACGGTGGCGATGATCGCCGGGCCGGGGGTCAGGATCGCCAGCGACAGCGCCGAGACAAGCGCGATGACCTGCTCGGCGCTCATCGCGGGGGATCAGTCCTTTTTCGTCGTGGCGATGTCGGGCGCATCCACCGCCTTCATGCCGACGATGTGATAGCCCGAATCGACGTGATGCGTCTCGCCGGTCACGCCCGAGCCCAGGTCCGAGAGCAGGTAGAGCGCCGACTTGCCGACATCCTCCTGGCTGACGTTGCGGCGCAGGGGCGAGTTCAGCTCGTTCCATTTCAGGATATAGCGGAAATCGCCGATGCCGCTGGCGGCCAGGGTCTTGATCGGCCCGGCCGAGATGGCGTTGACGCGGATGCCGTCCTTGCCGAAATCCTCGGCGAGATAGCGCACCGATGCTTCCAGCGCCGCCTTGGCGACGCCCATGACGTTGTAATGCGGCATGACGCGTTCGGCGCCGTAATAGGTCAGGGTCAGGATCGAGCCGCCATTCGGCATCATCGCCGCGGCGCGGCGGGCGACGGCGGTGAAGGAATAGACGGAAATATCCATCGTCATCAGGAAGTTGTCGCGCGTGGTCTCGGCATAGCGGCCGCGCAACTGCTCCTTGTCGGAAAAGCCGATGGCGTGGACGATGAAGTCCAGGCTGTCCCAGCGCCCGCGCAGCGTCTCGAACAGCGCGTCGATGGAGGCCTCGTCCGAGACGTCGCATTCGGCCAGGAAATCCGACCCGACCTGCGCCGCCAGCGGCTCGACCCGGCGCTTCAGCGCTTCGCCCTGATAGGAAAAGGCCAGCTCGGCCCCCTGGTCGGCCAGTGCCTTGGCGATGCCCCAGGCAATCGACTTGTCGTTCGCTAGCCCCATGATCAGGCCGCGGCGACTTTTCATCAGCCCGATACCGGCTTCACTTGACATGATGCTGCCCCTTGCGCTTCTTCAGTTTTCAGCAGGATTAGGACAGTTGCAAGGGGGCATCAAGTGTCGGTAAGCAGGCTGCCGTGAGCGATCGTAGCGGAATTTTCGCGGGCGACGACCCTTTTGCCATCGCGCGAAGCTGGCTGGCCGAGGCCGTGCGGACCGAGCCGAACGACCCCGATGCCATCGCTTTGGCCACCGTGGACGCCCAGGGCATGCCCGATGTGCGCATGGTCCTGCTGAAGGAGATCGAGGGCGCCGGCACCGACGGCGCCTTCGTCTTCTATACCAATCTCGAAAGCGCCAAGGCGGCCGAGATCGAAGCCACCGGCGCCGCCGCCTTCGTCATGCACTGGAAATCCCTGCGCCGGCAGGTGCGGGTGCGCGGCCATGTCAGCCGGGTCGAGGACGAATTGGCCGATGCCTATTACCGGTCGCGGGCGCTGCAGTCGCGGATCGGCGCCTGGGCCTCGCGCCAGAGCCGGCCGCTGGCCAGCCGCAGCGCGCTGATGGCCGAGGTGGCGCGGCAGGGAATCAATCTTGGGTTGCACCCCGCGCGCCCGCCTCACTGGGGCGGGTATCGCATCCGTCCGGTCCAGATCGAGTTCTGGGCGGACGGCGCCTTCCGCCTGCATGACCGCTTTCGCTGGACAAGACAGGATTATGACCAAGAAAACAGGCTATTGCAGGGGGGCGATCAGGAAATCGTGCAAAGTTTCTGGCATGTCAGCCGTCTTAGCCCTTGATGCGGGTTCGCGATTTATCCATGGTATGGAAAACCTGACCAACCCGGCGACGCCTTCGTTCAGTTCTGCATGAGGGAGAGAGCCGGAGTTTCGGGTCGTTTCTGGTTTTCAGACGGGTGATGAAGAGAGATGGACGAAGACGACGAACAACAGCGTAAGATTGCGGGCGTCGTGAAATGGTTCGATGGCGGCAAGGGCTTCGGGTTCCTGACCGATCCCGATGGCGGGGCCGACATCCTCCTGCACGCCAACGTGCTGAGGAACTTCGGCCAAAGCTCGGTCGCCGAAGGTTCGCATGTCACGGCCATCATTCAGAAGACCCCACGCGGCATGCAGGCCGTCGCGGTGCTGGAGATCACGCCGCCGGCGGCCGAGCCGATGCCGGCCATCGCCGACCTGTGCTCGGCCACGCCCGAGGAAGTGGCGCAGCTGCCGCTGCTGCCGGCGCGGGTGAAATGGTTCGACAAGGCCAAGGGCTTTGGTTTTGCCAATGTCTTCGCCGACAAGGCCGATGTCTTCCTGCATATCGAGGTGCTGCGGCATTCGGGCTTTTCCGACCTGGCGGTGGGCGAGGCGATCGCCATTCGCGTCGTCGATGGCCGGCGGGGGATGATGGCCGCGCAAATCCTCTCTTGGGAACGAGCCGCGATCGAGGCGCGGTTGGTGCAACCGGGGGGGGCGGCCGCGCTCGCTAAATTGCGGCTGGTTGCGGGCGCGGTATGAAGTTACGAGCCGTTGCGGTTCTTCTTGCTCTGGTTCAGTTAAATTCCAGTCCTTCCCCGGCCCAGGCGGCCGGTTGCCAATCCGGCCTGGCCCTGTTCAGCGGCCGGGGCGTGCCGGTCCGGGTCCAGGTCGAAATCGCCGATTCCGCCGAGGAGCGGGCGCGGGGCCTGATGTTCCGCCGGCATCTGCCGCCGGGGCAGGGGATGCTTTTCATCTATGAAACACCGCAGCCGGTCAGCTTCTGGATGCGGAACACGCTGATTTCGCTGGATCTGGTCTTCATCGACGCGCGGGGCGAGGTGCGGCATGTCCATCCGATGGCCCGGCCGCTGGACGAGACGGCGATTCCCGGCGCGGCACCCGGCGATCCGGCGCCGGACCGGCTGATGGTGCTCGAGGTGCCGGGGGGCGACGCCGCCCGGCTGGGCATCTTCAAGGGCATGGCGCTGTCCCATCCCGGACTGCCGCAGGCCACCGCGCTGGCGCCCTGCGACTAAGCGCGGCGGCCGCTTTTCCCCTTTCCCCCCGCGCGGCCAGCCGCTAGACAGCGGCTCAGGTTCGGGGCGTAGCGCAGCCTGGTAGCGCGACGGTTTTGGGTACCGTAGGCCGGAGGTTCGAATCCTCTCGCCCCGACCATTACTTAGCTAGGTCTGGCCCTCTCCGGTTTGCATCGCGGTTTGCAGCTTTGTTCTGGATTCGGCCCGCGCCAGCTTCTCGGCTAGTCCATCCGTCATGCTGGGCGACAGCGCCACATAGCGTTCGATCACCTCGGCCGCGTGCTTGATCGACCAGCCCATATGGGTCGCGATCTCCTTCAATTCGGCCCCAGCTTCGAGCAGGCGCGTGGCGGCCGTGCCGCGGGCGTCCTTCAGCTGCAGCTCCGACCGAATCTTGATCTTGTCCCGCCAGGTGCTGACCGCGTCACCCAGGTAGTTCTCATGCTGGTAGGGCTGTCCTCCCTTGTTGACGATCAGGCGGGCCTGGCCTTCCGGCGTCTCGGCGATCAGCTCTGCCATCCGGGCCGTGACAGGGATCGAGGCGAGCCGCTTGCGCTTCTTCGTCCAGATAACGATTCGGTGCCCGTGCGGCGTCCGGTGGATATGCTCTCGGGTCAGCTCGAACAGATCGCCCGGCCGCAGACCTGTCTCTAGGGCGATTGCGAGGATGCGCCAGACATGATCCGGGGCCCCGAGGCGGAACGCCTCGATCTCTTCCGGCATCCAGAAGATCTCCGCGCGCTTGCCCTTGTAAACCGACTTGATGCCCATCAGGTGATGGTGCCGGATCATGGTCCGGTCCAGGGCGAAGCCGACCAGACGCTGCAGGTGCCTGATTCGGTCATCGCCGACCTTGCCGCCGATCTTGTCTCGCCAATCAAGCGCCTGACGCCGGATCCGTGGATCCTCGAATGCAGCCAGCGGCGCGTCGCCGAACTTGTGATCGATGCCGTTCGTCGCATGGAAGAAGGATTTCCGCATGTCGGACTGGGTGCGCGGCGCAAGCCCGGTGAAGTCCTGGCTGTCCATGAAGCGCAAGATGACCGACCGGAACTTGCCTTGCGCGGGCGTCCCCGAACGCGACGCCTTCGTGAAGGCCTCCACATATTCGGGCGATCCTATGGCGACACCGCTGGCGCTGTCCCAGAATTTCACGGCGCCCTTGCCGCGGCCGACGTAATGATGCTCGCGGATCGAACCGTCCGCGAGCTTTTTGCGCACCCGGTTGATGCCTTTCAGGTTAACCCTCGTCATTCTCTTCGAACCACCTATCGACTTCGGACGTGCTGGTGCGCACCGATTCCGGCAGGATACGGATCGTTCCCTCGGCCGTCACCTCGACAATCGACCGCGCATCGATCGACCGCGCGACCTTCATCGCGCGGCGGATGTCAGCCTCTGTGAATGCTGCGCGGCGGGACATCACGCCATCCTCCTCTCTTCCTCGATCGCAATGTGCTGGCAGTTCGCGCCGACGATGGCGGCGGCGATGGGCGGGCAGACGCTGTTGCCGCAGCAGCTGACCTGCACGTCCTTGGCGAAGGCCTGCCAATGCCACTCGCCGGCCTCGTCCTCACGCCAGACCCCCTCGATGACGTAGTCTTCGGGAAAGCCCTGGGCGCGGAACAGCTCGCGCGGGGTCAGCATCCGCATGCCGATGTCGATCACGACATAGGACGCGCCGCCGATCTGCAGCGTGACGAACTCGCCACCGTTCCAGGCGCCGTGCTCCCGCAGGAACTCGGCCACCTGGCGGGCCCGGGCGTAGTGCTCGGGCGCGAAGGGTGGCGCGGCCAGGTGCGCGATCTCAACATCGAACCGGGGCTTTGTCGTGACCGTATGGAACGGCTCATCAATGCGCGGGTCTTGCGGCGTGCTGAACCATTTCGCCAGCCATGCCGCTACGGGCGTTTGATGGCTACCCGTGGCCGCTACGGTGCTGATCGGATCGCGCGGATCATGCCCGGCGTGGGCCTCCATGCGCGGCCCGCCGTTCTGCTGCGCGAGGAAGGCGGCCACGGGATAGTGTTTCACGCCGCCCGCGACCACCGTGTTCAGCGGTGCGCCTATATCCAGCGCCCGAGGCTGTTGGCCGGGGCGCTCACCGTTCCCGACATGCACCATCGTCGCCGCGATCAGGCTGTTCTGGTCTTTCTTCGAGGCGCAGATCGTATGGTGCGGATCCTCGGCCGAGCGGTTGCCGCCGCCCTGCTGGGCATAGGTCAGGACCGGGGCGACGACGGCGTGCCGGTTCTCGACGGTGACGGTGCGAAGCGGCTCTGCCAGATCGGCCGCGCGCTTCCCGCGCCCATCGGTGTGGCCGTAGAAGGTCGCCAGATAGGGCGCCAGCATTCCCAGCGGCGCGGCACCGCCCGGTTTCTTGATCCAGCTGTTCGCCGTCACGGTCGCCATGGGGTCGCGCAGGTCCTGGCCGGTAGCACCGCCGTTGAAGCGCTGGATGCTGGGGGCCAGCGTGGCCGTCGCGATGCAGGCGTCGGCCTTGGCCGTGATCGTGGCGAAAGGCTCGTCCCCGCCGCGCGGTCGGCTCTGGCCGGCCCGGCCGCCGCATCCGACGATGCTGGGCACGACGAGCGCGCTATGCCCGCCGCCGGCCAGCACGGTCGGATGCGGAGCGGTGATCGGGCTGTCGCGCCGATCCGTGCCCTTCAGGCTCATCATGCTGGGCACGACGACGGCCTTCTCGCCGCGGTGCGCGCCGGTGGTCGTCCGGAACGGCTCGGCCGCGTCCTCGACCCGCCCGCCATGCGTCAGGTTGACCAGGAACGGCGATTCCGCCTCGATCACATAGCGGCCCATGCCGCGCGCCACGCGGGCCAGCGTGTTCTTCGCCAGCGGGCGCACGGCGCGCAGGCCGTGCTTGGCCATGATCTCGGCCGAGCTGTCGAATATGCTGGGGCACGGCAGGGACCAGTCTATGCAGGTATGCGCGCCGACCCAAGGCAGCAGCTTGCCCTTGCGGACCTCTTTCGACTTCGGGTCGCCGTGCGTCGGCTTCGGCCAGACGATGGGCCGGCCGTCCCGCCGCGCGATCAGGAACCAGCGCTTGCGGATCGTCGGGGCGCCATAGTCGCAGGCGCGCAGCTCCTTCCACTGGACTTTGTATCCGGCCTTGCGCAGCCGCTTCAGCCACAGTTCGAAGGTCACGCCTGCCAGTTCCTTGATCGGCTGGCCGTCGTCGTCGACCGGCCCCCAGGTCACGAACTCCTCGACGTTCTCCATGCAGATCACGTCGGGCTTGGCGAACTCGGCCCATTTCACCACGACCCATGCCAGGTCGCGGATATTGCGGTCGCGGGGCGCGCCGCCCTTGGCTTTCGAGAAGTGCTTGCAGTCCGGGCTGGCCCAAAGCAGGCCGACATGCCGGCCCTGGGTAACGGCCAGCGGCTCGACATCCCAGATGTTGCTGTCCAGATGCAGCGTCTCGGGATGGTTCGCCGCGTGCAGCGCCAGCGCCTTTTCGCTGTGGTTGATCGCCACGTCGGGCGAGCGGCCGAGGGCCATCTCGATCCCGGTGGACGCGCCACCGCCGCCAGCGAAGCTGTCGATGATCAGGGGGAGATGAGGGTGGAAGGTCATGCCCGTCCCTCCGCATCGTTCATCATCAGATCCACGGCCGCCAGCAGTCGCTTTACGGCCTGTTGCCGGCGGGCTTCGGCCTCCTGTTTCTCCTCCTGGGACCGACCCGGCTCGAACATGTCGGCCAGCGCGCGTAGGAATTGCGCTGTGGCCTTGCCATCCAGCTCTGCCATCTCGGCGGCCCACATGCCCACGCCGAGGGCGACGAAGGAGGCGCCGGTGCAGCGTAGTTCGGCCGCGCCGGCAATCGTGCAGTCGATCAGGTGCTTGTTGACGATCTCGCGGACGGTGTGCTCCTCATCGCGCGTCGGGCGCCGTATGGTCTTGCGGGGGTCAGCCATGCCGCACCTCATCCGGATTGCAGAGCCGGCACGGGGTCAGCGCCAGATACGACCAGTCCTCGGAGCCGGTGCCGCGGCAGACGCGGCAATCGGGATCGGCGCTGCCCAGGTGCACGTTGATCTGGCGGATCGCGTCGTCGAGCGTCGGGGCCATGCCGTGGGCGTCGGCCTCATCGTGGGTCCATTCGAAGGGCGCGCCGGGAACCTCGGCCTGGCGGATCACGATGCCGCGGTGCGTGACCGGGAGGATCGTGTCAGCCATTGCTGCCCCCTTTCAGGGCGCGATTGGATACCAAGCCCACGATCCAGCAGGCAGTTGCACCAACAGCAAACGATATTGACCAGTCCGGCCACCTAAAAAGAGCAAGGCTTACGACAGCGCCGAGCCATGTGCCGACTACGAACGCCCCCATCACGACGCTCCTTTCAGGGCGCGCAGGGCGGCGGACAGGACATTCCTCGCCATACCATCGTGGCCCTTGTCGATGTATGAGATTGCAGCTTGCAGATCCGCGACCGACACGCTGGGCTGGGGCGGGTGGGCGAAGAGCGGCCTATGTTCGCCTGGCCAGTTCGCCCGGTCCTCGGCGGTCCAGCAGGACGGGGCTGTGATCCATTTGCTGTGATACCGGACCTGCCACTCCACCGGTGTCGGCACCGCCTCTTGCGCGGTCGGGGTTGCGGGGGTGGGCGTGGGAACCCATCCAGAGCCGTCGCAATCAAGGCACTCTGTCACGGCGTGATCGGCAGGGGCGTCCTGCGACGGATGTAGATAGCCGTCCCAATCCGTGACAATCTCGCCGTTACCTGCGCAGGCGTCGCATTGCACTTCCTCCCGCACCTGTCTCTTGGGCTGCGGGGCTGGCGTCAGGGCGGTAGTCTTGCAAAACGAGATGATTTCATCGGCGTTTTGAACAGGTTTTCCGCTAAGGACTGCCTCAAGAGCGCGGCCTGCCATTTCTGCGCGGCCCTGCCAATCCCTTAGCCGCAGTTCCAGCGCCCGCACCTGCTGCCCCGAGGCGCAGAGGTCGGAGCGGCTAAACCACGCATAGCTATCATGCGTTGCCCGGCCTATGCCCGCGAGCAAGTGGACCTGCATCGTCGTGTCCGGGTCCAGCCCCAAGCCGGTGGCGGTCAGCATCTCGATCTGCTCCAGAGCAGCAACAAGATCGTCTTGGGTGATGGGGGCACGCCGCGGCGCCTCCTCGGCCGGGCCCTGCCAGGTGCTGCGGCCGATCTCGACGGAAACGATGTCGCTGGTCATGCGTTACCGCCTTCCGCAGTGGGCGCGGGGAGTAGTTCGCGAAGCTGCGGAACGATCACGAACTCGGCGTTACACGAGGCGCTGAAGGTGCGGCAGGTAAACGTCAGGCCATGCGCGGTCTGCCATTCGTCACAGGCCCGGCGCAAACGGGCGGCCAGATCGGCCTCCTGTTCGGTGGTGGCCTCGAACCATGGTCCGTCGTCATGCTCGTAGCAGACCCGGTCACTGTCGGCGACGGCCTCATCCGCCCGTTCGAGGAGGGTGTCGGTGCCGATCCAGTCGGCCAGGCGCAGCGGCGCCTGCTGGGCTTCGATTAGGTGGATGTGGTTTTCCCAGACCTCCGGATCGTCGGCCGAGCTCTCCTCGCACATGCCGTCCTCGACCGCCAGGCGGATTGCTTCCTCGCGCGTGTTGCAGGGCCCGAAGCTGAAATTCTCATCATCCCGGCCGGCCCACCATTGCCAGGGCACGTCGGCCCTGGCGGCCTCGGCCGGGCGGCGCAGCGTCAGCAGCTCCGCTGCGAGAACTGGGCAGGCGTTCAGCTGATCGGCCACGTCGCGCATCACCGCTTCCGCCTCGGCCAACA
This sequence comes from Paracoccus simplex, assembly GCF_042648325.1. NCBI lineage: Bacteria > Pseudomonadati > Pseudomonadota > Alphaproteobacteria > Rhodobacterales > Paracoccaceae > Paracoccus > Paracoccus simplex. Next base: position 16,221 of record NZ_JBHRXE010000016.1, read on the forward strand.
TGTCGCTGGCAACCAAGGCCGGGAAGTTCCAGCCATAGCTGGTCGACCCATCTGCATTCTTGCGCGGGTTGGGTTTGAAGCGAACCACATGGCCCTGGATCGGGCTGCCTTTGCGGCTGTCGTAGTTCTCGTTCCGCTCGTATTCGAAGCGGCCTTCCTGTTTCAGGCCGGCCAGCTTTTCGAGCATGGCGATATCAGTCGCGGTCATGCGGTCCTCCGCAGCTTCTGGTTTTCGGGTTGATCGGCGTCGAGGAGGTCGAAGAGGCTGGGCATGCCGGCCTCGCGCGAGGCGGCCTCGACGTATTTGCAGCCGTCGAGCCAGTAGCCCTTGTTCAGTTCGACCCCGATGCCCTTGCGGCCGAGCTTCACGGCGCGGAATGGCACGGTCATCAGCCCGCCGAACGGGTCATAGACCCACTCGCCGCGTTCGGTGAACTGGGCGATGGCCCGGTCGACGATGTCGTATTGCAGCGGACAGAGGTGCATCTCGTTGCCCTTGCGCGCCTGCTCGGCATTAATGGTCATCATGCGCGCGACATCGGTCCAGACGTCGGGATGCGCGCTGTGCGGGGGCAGCAGCATGAAGGTCGGCGGCAGCCGACCCTTCACCTCGAGGTCTTCGCCGATCCGGACGTGATGCTCGAAATCATAGACCTGCTGCAGGTTGTAGGCCTTCCAGACTTTGTAGACCTGGTCCGCGTCCAACCCTTCCAGCTCCTCGGGCAGCAGGGTCCGGTCGCCGTTCGATCGCATGTAGCCATGCGCATCGATCTGCCAGCGCGCCCGGCTGTAGCCCAGCTCGTTGCGCCAGTCCTTGGCCTCGGGGTCCCATTCCTTCTTGGCCTTCTTCACCGGCCGGTCGGCATAGCCGTTGCTGGTGTCGCTGGGCGGCCGGCGGAAGATCAGCAGGTATTCCGGCACGCCGCAGCCCATGCGCGAGCCGTCCTTGCACTGTTCCGACCAGCCGAGGCGATAGGTCTGGTTGTTCTCGCGCACCACGTCCGTCGTGATGGTCTTCATCCCGAGATAGGCGAAGCCATGGCGCTGGAACTCGCGCACGCAATCCATGTGCAGGGTCGAGAGGGTCTGGAAGCCGAAGCCGTTGATCCCGCCGGGGATGATCCGGTCCTTGACGTGGATCGCGCAGATCCGGCCCGGCTCCAGCACGCGCAGCAGCTCGGGGATCAGGAACCCCATCTGCTGCCAGAAATGCGGATCGTCATCGGTATGGCCGAAATCCGCATAGTTCGGGGAATACTCATACTGGGTGCTGAACGGGATCGACGTGACGATCAGCTGCACCGAGGCATCAGGCATGCTGCGGGTCTCGGCCACGCAATCGTTGTGCACGCAGCGGTAATCGGGGCCTGAGGCCTCGACCCGCTCGACGCCCAGGGCGCGCACCAGCGCCTGCTGCATCGCGACCTCGGACAGGCCGAACTCCTTGATGATGCCGATCATCTTCTGAACCATTTCCTCGTGCTGACGCCATTTCCGCTCGAGACTGCGGCGCACCTCGCGCTCGGCCTCGGTGTAGATCAGGTCCAGCCGCACGCTGTCGGCGGTCTGGCCGAAGCGCCGCAGGCGATGGACCGCCTGGATGAAGTCGTTGAACTTGAAGCCGATCCCAAGGAACACCGACCAGGCGCAATGCCGCTGCAGGTTGGTCCCCGAGCCGAGCATCACCGGCTTGGCGCCCAGCTCCTGCACCCTGCCGTCAGCGAAATCGCCGATCAGCTCCTCGCGCTGGTCGAGGTCCTGCGAGCCGAAGACCGTGGCGATCCCTGGCACGGCCTTCTCCAGCGCCGCGCGTTCGGCCTCGAGGTCATGCCAGATGATCCGGTGCGCGGCCGGGTCCTCGGCCCGGATCTCCATCAGCTTTTCGACCCGGGCCGGCAGGCTCTCGCGCTTCTCGCGCGCCGCGGTCGACAGATCGGCGGTGGCGTCCTTGAACATGCGCTTTTGGCCGCTCTTCTCGACCGCGGCGCCGGCCAGGTGATCGACCGGCAGCTCGTGCCAGCGCACATCGAGCGGCGGCAGGTCGTAGCCCTCGTCCGAGAATGCCGGGTCCAGATCGCTGGGCCGGGTGACGAACAGCGCCCAGGACGCGACCCAGAGCCAGAACTCGCGTTCCTTGTGCTGCATCAGGGTCAGCTGGTCCGCCTTCTCCGAATTGCGCTTGAAGAACCGGGTCTTGGCCTGGCCGATATCCATCACGTCGAGGAAGCCGGCATAGGACAGCAGCTCGATGTAATCATTCGGGCTCGGCGTGGCAGTGGCCACGAAGCGATAGGGCACGCCGGCGGTCTTGATCCGGTTCGACTGGTCGCGCCGGTCGTCGCCGGCGAAGAGCGCCATGAACTCCCTGAAGGTCTTGGTGCCGCCGAAGCCGCGCAGGATCGCGGCCTCGTCCAGGCTGACGCCGATGAACGGATCGGGCGAGACCTTGCCCTCGCGCACCGATTCGTAGTTGGTCAGGTAGATGCCCGGCCCGTCGACCTTGTCCGTGTCGCGGATGAATTTCAGGTCCACGGCATAGGAACCCCGGAACCGCTCCTGCGCCTCGCGCATGAACTCGCGCCGCACGCCCAGCGGGGCGGTGATCAGCGTCGGCTGGCCGGTCGTCTCGGTCAGCACGCGCATGGTCTCCAGCTGCGTCGCGGTCTTGTGCAGGCCGAAGTTCGCGAACCAGGCACGCCGGCCGCCCTGCAGCCCCCAGGACACCATGCGGCGGGTGTGCGGTTTCAGCGCCGGGTTCAAGGTCGCCTCGTCCACCTGCATGCCGCCGAAGCGCGGCGCGATGGCTGCTTTCGCGCGCAGGAATTCGTCATAGGAAGGATGCTGGCCCATCGGTCACTCCATCCACATCGGCATGAGGACGACCGTCAGGTCGGGGTCCTCGGTCAGCAGGAGGGCGGCGTCGCGTGAGCCTATGGCTTCGATGCGCACGGTGCCAAAGTTCTGGACCACCTCGCCGACGTAGCGCTGGTTGAAACCGATGGTGAAATCGCCATCGGCCTCGATGCCTGCCTCGATCTCAAGGCCGAAGGTCACGGATTTCAGGCTGGCGATGCGCTTTTCCAGGTCGAACCTGATGCCATCGCGGACGTGCCGGAACACCTTGGGGTTCGGAAAGCGACGTAGCAGCGCCCGGTTGATGACGGCATGGCCGCAGATCTTGCTGCGATCCGGAATGACCCGCTTGTAGTCTGGATAGGTGCCGTCGATGCACTTCACGAACATCGTCCAGCCGCTGCCGACGAACCGCATGGCCGGCTTGGTCGATCCGCCGACGCTGATGTGCTGGTTGCCGCCGGCCGTCAGCAGGTTCCGCAGCGCCGTGACCGAATAGCGCGGGAAGATCAGGTCGGCCAACGGCCAATCCGCATCGCTCTGATACAGGGCCAGCCTATGGCCGTCCGTCGCGGCCCCGGCCATCCGCCCGTCGCGGCCGTGCATGTAGATGCCGTTCAGGTAATAGCGCGTCTCCTCGGTCGATATGGCCCAGCGGACGCTGTCGATCATCCTGGCGAGCGCGGTTTCCGGCACGTCGGCCCAGACCATGCCGTCGACGCTTGGCTCGGCCGGCCAGTCGGTTACATCGATCAGCAGCCGCAGCCGGATCGTGGTCGGGCCGATCCGCATGGTCACGATATCGACGGCCCGGTCGATGCTGATGCTGTCGCCGGCCTCGGCGCCGACCAACAGGGCGCGCAGGACGAAAGCATCCAGCAGGAACGGCTCGCCTGCCTCGCAGGTGGCATCGCAGTCGACCGTCAACCAGGTGTCGAGGTCGGTTCCCTCGATTTCCAGCAGGCCGTCCCGCGGGGTGATCCGCAGGCAGCCGAGGACCGGGATGGTGTTGCGCCGCTGGACAATCGAGGCGGCAGCGTTCACCGCGCGTCGCAGGTCCGCGACGGTGCAGGTGATCCCGGCCTGGGCCGCGGGCTTGATGGGCTCCATCAGGGTCATGGGTGGCCTCAAAAACTTTGGCCGAACCGGCCGGATTGCAGAAAAGAGCCCCCGGCCCGATCAGAAGCCGGGGGCCAGTGATGCCCGGCAGGACAGGCGAGCGTCCGGCGGGCAGGAACTTGGGAGAGGTGACCCCTACCCCTTCGGCAGGGGCGGACGGTTGGATTGCGGGTCGCGTGAAAATTCGGTTTCCAGGCTGACCATGATCGCGCGGCAAATACGCTGCGCCTCGGTGATGGTCAGCTTTTCGACGGGCACCCGAGCAAGTTCGCGGCCGGTATGCCGGTCGATGATGGCGCCTCCGGCGCCTTCGATGAACCTGGGCCTCGACGCAGACATCAGAGCCCCTCCGACAGCGCGACCCAGCCAGCCTCCCGCGCCTGGGCGGCCGTCGGTGCAAGGAAGTCCAGCACCGCGCCCGTATCGGGCAGGTAATCCCAAAGCATCCAGCCGGCCACGACCAGCCAGAACAGAAGGCCGGCAGCGAACAGGGCGCGGACGAACCAGCAGGCGGCACAGGCGCGCCGGTCTTGCACGGCTGGCGCCCGGCGGGCGAAATCCCGAAGCTGGAAGTCGATGTTGTCGATGGCAGCCATCACGCATCCTTCCGCGTGTTCGTCGGCCGATGGCGCTGCCGCTGCATGACGCCATGCGCACTGGCGGCGACCATATAGGCGAGGCGGCGCAGGCTTTCAGGCGCGTCGGCAGCCAGCTCGGCGTTGGAGATGATGGCGCGCGCTGCAGAGACCGCGCACGGGGTCAACGTGAGGGAGGGGAGTTGCATCAGGCGCTCCATCCAAGGGTTGTGGATGGGTAAATGTTGTCCAGATAAAATGAACTGTCAACATGAAAATACAGAATATCTGGACTTACGGCCCGGCACGGCGCGGCTAACCTGCCAAACGGGAGAAACAAAGAGGCTTAACGGCCGCTCCATTGGATGGCCGGTAATTATGTTCCGTACGGGTTGATCAATGGGCGAGAACCCGCCTAAAGTTCACGCTATGTTCTAGGAGATTGGGAGTTCGGGATGGGGACCTGGGTCATGTTCGCTGTTGCGAAGTGCGCTGTGCGGCTTGGGATCGACCTGAATCTTCTCTTTGATCCCATTCATTATTTGCGACTTCGAGCGCTGCGAAAAGACGATCCTGAACGTCCCCGGGGAGCTGGGCGAAGTCCCCATTCATCATGAAGTTAAAGTCGATCCTGTGCGCTCGATGGAGATATTTCAGCAGGTCCCGATTGGGATAGGTAGAACCGGCCATCGCATTGCTCAAGACCGTCTTGGACACCCCCGACGCGTCTGCGAGGTCCTGGTGGCGCTTGAGCCCGGACACGATGAATGCTGCTCGCAGGCGAATAGCGGTCGCCGCAAGGCCCATGTCGTTTACGTGCGCGAGTGCGGTCTTTTGCTCTAGGTTCATGGATCGCATATTGCCACTTGTCCAAGAAAATTGAACTGACTGCGACCTGAACCTTGACAGTCCAGATTATCTGAACAATCTTGCGGTTCATGGTACACGCACTTGCCCATTCCGTTACCGAAATCTGCGACATCGTCGGTCGTCGGCGTATCGCGGCAGCCGTGGGGGTCCGGGTCACATCCGTCAGCAACGCGGTCGCCGAAGGTCGATTCCCCGCGCGCTGGTTCGATGTGATCGAGCGACTTACGGCTGAAGCAGGTCTCGGATGCCCTAGGCATCTGTTCACCTTCGTTGGCGTGACTGGCGATTCTGCGTGTCCTGCTATCGTTCCACCCGCCGCCACGGCGGCACAACCTCAAGAGCATCCTCATGTCCCTGATCTGCAAAGTTCCGGATCGAAAACGATCTGACCTGCCCGCGCGGCAAATGTCCTTCACACCACCTGTCGGCGGGCGCGGTCGCTCGGCGGCAGCCCGGCGCCGGGCGCATGCGCATGCCCAGCGGCGCGATACCGATGATTTCCTGCGGCGTTGGTCGATGCTGATGATCGCCAGCTTCGCCACGGCCGAGGCCTGCGGCCAGCATTTTGGCGTGACCAAGCAAACCGGCTGCAACTGGCGCGAGGGCACGCATCGTCCCTGCGGCGATGCAGTGGATTTCGCCATGCAGACGCTGCCCCGCTACGCCGAAATCATGTGGGGCGGCAATGAGTTTCGGGCTTTCAGGTTGCCCGGGGCGGGGGAGTAAGCCGGGGCGCAGCACCTGGTCCACCCGTCACGATTCCGGCCGCCTCGGGCGGGACTAGACCGGGATCGTGGAACCTGCGGCTGGCCCGGCCGAGAGCCGTCTTGTGGCGGCGGGGCGAAAACACACTCCGGGATATCTGGCGCGGATCCCGGCGTGTCTGGCGGGGCGGCATCCTCCTCCTCTAGCTGCCCCGCCAAACCATTGCGCCAAGAGGATTTGACCATGCTCGTTCACCCCCGGGAACTGAAAAGCAATACCGCGGCCAGGATCATGTCGATTGCGGCGATCAGGGCGCGGATGTCGATGCTGTCGGTGGCCTATTCGGCCCGGCTCGGCGCGGTGAACATGCACGATGTACACTCGGCGGTGGACCGGATCACATCGGTCTTCGGCCGGGATCACGACCTGTCGCGCGAGATGCTCGGCTTCGTCGCGCGCCTGCCGGAGCTGCGCCGCCATGTGCCCGATCTGGCCGAGGCTGGCGAGCGGCTGATCCGGGCGGTCGAGCGCACCACCTGGCCCGATGCCGATGAGAGGGCCGATATCCATGGCTGACCCGTTGCGCCTTTCGCTTGCGGATCATGCGATGATCCACGCCCTGGGCGTGCTGTCCAGGCCGCCGATCACGGATCGCAGCGATCTCGATCTGGTGGTCGGCATCCTGCGCGACCTGATGCCGGGCGTGACCCGCGAAAACCCGCAACTGATGGGCCTGATCCAGACGGCGGATCAGTTCCTGTCCTGCCGCGTGTCCGTTCCGGGCTGCTATGGCGGTCTGCATGACCGGGCGCGGAAGGTCATGAGCGACTGGGACCGCCGGCGGCTGGCCGAGGCCTGGGATCGTGCGCGGGGCGCGAAATGAGGCCGCATCGTGACCGTCATGGCAATGCCTATCGCGCCGGCGCGCGCGACGGGGTCGGGGACCTCCTGGCCGATCTGCTGGCGCTGACGCCGCCGTCCACCCACGACGACCTGAAAAAGCTGGCGCGCAACGTGCTGGCCCGGCCGAAATATCGGCGGGTCGTTCATCACACAGCCGAGGCCGGCCAGCCATGATGCGCGAAGATCACCGCCTCGAGGAAGCCAAGGCCATGCCCATCGCCGACGTGGTGGCGCGGCTGGAGCTATCCGGCCTGGTCCGCACCGGCGGCGAGCTGGTCGGCCCCTGTCCGCAATGCGGCGGCCGGGATCGCTTCGGGGTCAATCTGCAGACCGGGCTGTTCCAGTGCCGCAAGGAATGCGGGTCGCACGCCAAGGGCGATCAGATCGCGCTGGTCCAGCATACGCTCGGGATGGATTTCCGGGCCGCGCTGGAATGGCTGTGCGGACCGGCGCAGGGTATCTCCGATACCGAGCGCGCCGAGCGGCGCCGCAAGGCCGAGGCGAACCGGCGCAAGCAGGATGATATCGCCAGGCGCGCCCGTGAGAATTCGATCCGTGCCGCGCGTAAGATCTGGTTCGGCGCGCACCCGGCCGATGCCGGCCCGGTTCGGGATTACCTAACGCTGCGCGGCATCGATCCGGCGCTATACCCGGATCTGCCGCCGGTCCTGCGTTTCGAGCCGGATGCCCGCTACACCGTGCCGGTCGAGGGGAAATCCCAGGAATGGCAGACCCTTCATGTCGGTCCGGCCATGGTCGCGGCCGTGGTCGATGCCGGCAACCGGGTGACCGCGGTGCATCGCACCTGGCTCGACCTGTCGCAGCCCAAGGGCAAGCTGGTCCTGCCCGATCCGCGCAAGCCGGGCGAGACGCTGCCGGCCAAGAAGGTGCTGGGATCGAAGAAGGGCGGGGCGATCCGTTTCCTGACCCCGCCGGGCTGCGACACCATGATCATGGCCGAGGGGGTCGAGACGACCCTTTCCGCCCTGATCGCGGAGGCCATGCCCCGGCGCTGCGCCTATTGGTGCGGCGTTGACCTGGGCAACATGGCGGGGCGCATGCAGCGCGGCCCCGGCCTGAAATATGCCGGCCTGCCCGACATGGACGATTCCGAGGCCTGGCTGCCGCCGGTCTGGGTTCAGCGGCTGGTCTTCGTCCAGGACGGGGACAGCGATCCGAAACTGACGCGCGCCAAGCTCCTCGCGGGTTTGCGGCGCGCCAAGATCAAGCGGCCGGGCCTGCGGGGCTACATCGTCCATGCGGGCGACGGCCGCGATCTCAACGACATTCTGATGGGACAGAGAGATGCTTGACGAGCAGGAGATTGTTGACGCGGCGAACAGGTTCGAAGTGATGTTCCGCGGCATTGCGGGCCTTGACGACCTGTCGATTTCCGAGGCGCGCGGCCTTTTCATCGCGCTTTCGGACATCGTTGCGGAAATCGTGGTCAGCTGCAGCGACGAGACCGACCCGTTCCTCGACCTGATCCGCTCGAAGATAGCGCAGTTGCGCGCGGTAGGTGACACCCGGACCGATCCGGAGCGGCTGCAATGACCGATAGGAGCGACGACGACGCGCTCGGGCAGGTCCGGGCCGCGATGAACAATGCCGAGGAGGTGGACCTTCCCGAGGGGATGGAGCCGGAGGCCTCGGCCGAGCATGGAGACGGCAATTCCCCTGGAACCCCTTCCGAGGGCCAGGTCGACGATCCGTTTGCCGATTGCGCGCAATATCCGCTCAACGACCATGGCAATGGCCAGCGCTATGCCCGCCATTACCGGGACGAGCTGATCTATGTGCCCCGCTATGGCTGGCACGTCTGGACCGGCCAGCGCTGGCAGAAGGACGAGGACGGAATTGAGGTTCGCCGACGTGCCCAGATGCTGGGCGAGTTGATCGCGCGCGAAATCCCGCATCTTCGGCTCGAGGACTGGCAAATGCAGATCCTTGAGGAAGGCGTGCAATTGCGGCGGCGGGAACGCGAGCTTGCCCGGATTGTCGGCGCAGATGGCGACGATGCCGAGGCAGCGCAGCAGGAGCTGGACAGCATGGCGCCGAAGCTCGCCCGCCTGTCGGGCGTCGAGAAGGTGCTGACCTCGGTCCGGAAGGATCATCACGGCTGGGCAAAGACCTCGGGCAACACCACCCGGATCGATGCCTCGATCAAGGAGGCCGGGGTCGGCCTGGCTGTGGCGTTCGAGCGGCTGAATGCCGCGCCGCTGGATGTGTGCTGCGAGAACGGCGTCATGCGGTTTTCGGTCATACCGGGCGATCCCGAAGGCGGCATGAGCGCCATGGCCGACATGCAATTCGTGCCGCACGCGCGGGACCAGCTGATCACCAAGATGATGCCGGTGCGATACGACCCGGACGCGAAGCGGCCGATCTTCGACAGGTTCATCGCCCGCATCCTGCCCGATCCCGAGGTCAGGCGCTTCGTGCAGCGCTGGTTCGCCCTGAACACCACGGCGCTGACCGGCGAGCAGAAGCTGGTATTCTTCTACGGCCTCGGTGCCAACGGCAAATCCGTGCTGGTGGACCTGATCGCCCGCATGTTCGGCGATTACGCCGCCACGGCGCGGATCGAGACCTTGACCGGCTCGACCAAGAAGGACGGCTCGGCCGCGACGCCGGACCTGGTGCCGCTGATGCTCGCCCGTATGGTGCGAACGTCCGAGCCCGAGGAAGGCGAGAAGCTGCGCGAGGGCCTGATCAAGCAGCTCACCGGCGGCGAGCCGATCAACGTGCGGCCGAACTTCGGCGAACAGATCGAGGTCACGCCCAAGTTCAAGATTACGATCCAGGGCAACTATCGCCCCGAGGTTCGCGGCCGGGATGATGGGATCTGGCGCCGGCTGCTGATCGTGCCGTTTGACGTGACCATCCCGCCGAAGGAGCGGGATCCTGACCTGGGCACCAAGCTCTGGGAGGAGCGATCAGGCATTCTCAACTGGCTGATCGAAGGCCTGATCGACTACCTCGAAGGCGGGCTGCAGGAGCCGCAGGCCGTCCTCAGCGCCACCAACGAGTATCGCGAGGAGAGCGACCCTCTGGGCTTCTTCCTCGAGACCTGTTGCGATGTCTCGGGGCAGCCCGAGGACAGCGAAACGGTCAAGGATCTGGTCCAGGCCTTCCAGTTCTGGCAGGACGAGCAGGGCGGCGCCGTATGGCAGCCTGGCACGGTCCAGCGCCAACTCAAGGACAAGATGCGCCGTTGGGTCAGCCCCAGCACCGGCAAGAAGTTCGCTGAACGCAAGTCGAACGGCATCATGCGCTATGACGGCATCCGCTTCTCGATGGAGTTCGGACACCGTTTCAGAACTGCGCCGCGCGACCCAAACGGCCGACCCATCGCTGGCCGCAGCGGAGGTCAAGATGGCGGTCTGTGATCCCCGCACCCCTGTTCCGACTGGCTTGAGGGAGGAACTTGCCTCCCTGCAGGGAGGAAAGGGAGGATCTGCCTCCCCGTGTTTTCCGACGACATTACAAGGGGTTCGGGGCGTCAGGGAGTATAGGGAGGAAAATCCCCGCATACGCGTATGCGCGAGAAGGCAAGGGGCCCTGGGGTGATGAAGGCCCCATATGCGTGGACCCGGTTTTGCCTCCCTATCCTCCCTGACGGCATCAACAGTCTGTAATCTAAAGATAATCCTCTCTGAACTACCTCCCTCAATCATCCCTCAAGATAATCCAATCCTCCCTATCCTCCCTGAAGAAACAGCGAACGAAACCATAGGCAGTATAATGAGCAAGAGGGACCACAATATGTTGAGAGCGGCGCAGAAGGCCGAAGCCGGGAAGGCGCTGATCATGGCCGCAAGGGAGGCTCGGGATGTCCGTCGGGCCGAGGAGGCCGCTCGACTTGCCGCCATCCGGGATGCCAGCGCGGTCCCCGATCAATGCGGCCCGGATACGATTGCCGCCCCGGCGCGCGGCCCGTTCGTCGTTGAACGTCAGCTGACCATGGTGCCGAACGGCGTCGATCATCGCGGACTGGAGAAATGGGCCGCGGCACCGACGGGATACGGGCACCGCGCCAGTGTTCGCGCCGCCGATGTGTTCGACCGGATGATCGCCTCGGCCCGGCGCCGCAAGAAGCCGTGCCCCCTGACGCCGGGCCAGATCGCGATGGGCCGCCGCTATGCCGCGCTAGTTGAACTGGCGGCAGCAGATGGCACCAAGGTCTCGCGGCTCGATGCGTCGCGTGGCGGTGGCGACAGTATGGGCTGGATGGACCGGCATCTCGACATCGCCCAGGAACTGACCATCCTGCGCAACCGCATCGGCTTCAGCGCCGCCATGACCGTGCGCCGCATCCGGCCGTCCAATCGGGGAGAGGTGCAGCGTGGTCCGATCATGGATCGGGTGCTGGTGGACATGGTTTGCATCAAGGGCTGCACGCTGGACGATGTGCTGGCGAGCCATGGGTGGGCGGTCAAGGGCGCACATCGGAAATCCATCAGAGAGGCGCTGTGCGCCGCACTGGACCGCATGATCGGGTATCGGGCCGAAAAAACTTCTTGACGGCTTAAGTCTGTCTATGAGACAGAATTCCATAGTATCGAGAAGTGCGCCCGCAGGAGTGATCCGAGCGGGCGCTTCCATTTCCGGACATCGCCATGCTGAAACTCGCCCTCGATGATCGGGAGATGCAGGCGCATCTGTCGCGGCTCTCTGATCGCCAGGTGCGGATCGCGGGCTCCTGGGCGCTGAACGACACGGCACGCGACGTGCTGACCCATGTTCAGGGCCGGATGGATGAGGTCTTCGACCGGCCGACGCCGTTCACTAAGAACGCCTTCACGGTGAAGGGCGCCCGCCCGGACAACCTGACGGCCGAGGTAATGGAGCGGCCATCGGTAGGGCGGCGGCATTTCCTGAAGGTGCAGGAAAGCGGCGGCGCGCGCAGCCGGACCGGCCTCGAGGGCCTGCTGGATGCGCGTCTCGCCTATGACGGGATCATCACCGCGGTCACACCGGCGGGCGGGGCCAAGCTCAACGCTTATGGCAACTGGGACACGGGCGAACGCAACCGCGTGCTGTCTGCGGTGCAGGCACAGCGGGATACGACGGCGAACACCACGAAGGCCTCGCGCAAGCGAAACCGCAAGCGGGCCGGCTTCTTCGTGCCGCAGGCTGAAAGCCGGCTGTCGGCAGGGATATGGAAGCGTGATGCCGACGGCACCATCAGCAAGGTGCTGCACTTCACGCGTGCCATGCCGACCTATGATCCGCGCCTCGGCTTCTTCGATGGTGCGGCCGATGTCTACCGGGCCAAGCTCCCCGCCCATCTGCGTCGCACCATCGCGAAGATGGCGGCGCGGTCGGGTGGTTGACCCCATCCGAAGCCATTGCCCAAAAAAGGGGCACCCCCTCGGGTCCTTCCCCCCATCGGGCCGCACGGGGGTCATTCGCGCCCCGATACATTTAGGTCTGCAAAATCAGTCGCATGCTGCGGTTGGGGTTGCTGTTGTTCATCTTGGAGATGTCATGTCGCTCACCATCACGCTGGCAGATGGGAGCGTGCTCGATGTTGCGCGCCATCCCTTGCCGGATGGCGTGGTCGATGACGGCACGCCGCTGAACCGCGCCCAGCTCGCCAAGGCCTTCGCGGTCTCGGAAAACACGATCACCAAATGGCTTTCGCAGGGCATGCCCGTCGAGAGCGCCGGCCAGAACGGGGTTTCCTATGAATTCCGCCTCGCGCATTGCTGGGCGTGGCGGCAAGATCGAGATGAGCGTTCCCGGGCGGCCAAGCTGCGCGGCGACCAGCTTGCGGCGCAGGCGGCTCTTGCTTTCCGGAACCTGGATGATGACCAGGCGGAGGAAGAAGCCGAGTTGACCGCCGACGATCTGCGGAAATGGTCAGAGGCCGAATATCACCGCAACCGGGTGGCCGAGCAGCGGGGCGATTTGCTGCGGGCAGACCGGATGCGGCCCTTGCTGGAGGATCTGCTGGTCGCCTTCGGGACGTCCATGGATAACCTGCCGGATTTCGCCGAAATGAACTTCGGCCTGTCGCCGGCGCAGGTCGCGCAATTGCAGGATTACTGCGACCAGGTGCGGGGCGAGGCGCGTAGGCTGATCGAGGAACGCATGGCCCGGGGCGGCGCTGTTGTGCCACTGAACGGCCGGCAATCTGAAATGGAACTGGGCTGATGGTGATGATGCTCGATCGCGGCCTGGGGCAGCTGAGCCGGATTGCGCCGCTGCCGCCGTTCACCACGCCCGAGGAACTTCTGGCAGACGCGCTGCCGCTGCTCGACCCGCCCAGCCGGATTTCGGTAACGGACGCAGCCGAACGATCGCTGCGGGTGCCGATTGCGGGCCGGTGGGGCCAATACGACCGGGGTGTCGCGCCTTACACCATCGAGCCGCAGGACATTTCGCAGTCGCGCCGGTTCAAGGGGGTGATCTTCGTCGGGCCGTCGCAGAGCGGCAAAAGCCAGATGCTGCTATCCGTCTCGGCGCATGCCGTGACCTGCGCGCCGGGCCCGGTGCAGCTGATCCATATGACCAAGACCGATGCCGACGCCTGGGTCGAGGAAAAGCTGAACCCGGCGATCGACAACAGCCCGCTGCTCTACGAGCGTCTGGGCAAGGCCCGTGACGACAGCACCTTCAGCCGCAAGCGCTTCAAGGGGATGCGGCTGACCATCGGCTATCCGGTGGCGAACCAGCTTTCATCCCGCTCGCAGCGCATGGTGCTGCTGACGGATTATGACCACATGCCGCAGCGGCTCGGGCCGAAGGATGCGCCCGAGGATACGCCGTTCGGCATGGCCTTGCGCCGCATTAAGACATTCCTCAGCCGGGGCTGCGTCTTCGTCGAAAGCACGCCGGCCTTCCCGGTTGATGAGGATAAAGCCCGCGCGGCCAATCCGCTCGAGCCACACCTGATGCCCGCCGCCACCGGCGGAATCGTGAATCTTTACAACGAGGGCACGCGCGGCCGCTGGTACTGGCAATGCCCGGATTGCGAAGATCTGTTCGAGCCGACCTATGAACGGCTGGACTACAACCGCGATCTTGATCCCGGCGAGGCGGGCGACAATGCGGTCATGGTCTGCCCGCATTGCGGATCGGTCCTGCCGCATCGCCACAAGGCGGAGATGAACCGGCGCGCGTCGCAGCATCACGGTGGCTGGCTCCATGAGGGCAGGGTGGTGGATGAGGTCACCGGGCGGCGGAACCTTGTCAGGATCGACGATGCGGAGATCCGCAACACGCCTTTCGCGAGCTATGCGTTCAATGGCGTCGCGGCCGCGTTTTCGTCCTGGTCCGGTCTGGTCGAACGGTATGAGACCGCGCGCCGGGCTTTCGAGATCGACGGGGACGATCTGGATTTCTCCGGGGTCCATTACACCGAGATCGGTGTGCCCTACCGCAGGCCGAAGCTCGAGGATGAGGATGCGCTTACGGCCGAAGTGCTGCGCGAGCACGCGCTGCCGCTGCCGAAGGCGATTGCGCCAAGCTGGGCGCGCTTCGTCACCGTCATGGTGGATGTGCAGGGTAACCGCTTCGAGGTCATGGCGATGGCCTGGGGCGCGGAGGGCGAACGGGCTGCGCTTGATCGCTTCGCAATCCACCAGCCGCCCGATGATGCCCCGAGCGCGAAGGGCGATGACGGGAAATATCGCGCGGTCGATCCCGGTCGATATGCCGAAGATGCCAACGTCCTCGCCGAGCTTGCCGACCGGGTCTATCCGGTCGAGGGGGCGGATTGGGGCTTGAAGCCGGTCGCGGTGGTGATCGACTTCAACGGCCCCAAGGGCTGGTCGGACAATGCCGAGAAATTCTGGCGCAAGCAGGCCCGTGAAGGTCGCGGCGGCCGCTTCTATCTGTCGATCGGTCGATCTGGTTTCAACCAGCGCGACCGGGTCTGGCACGAGGCGCCGGAACGCGCCTCGGGTGGCAAGAAAGCGCGTGGCATCAAGCTGCTGAATATGGCGGTGGACCGGCTGAAGGATTCGGTTGTCGCGGCTCTGGGGCGGCTCGATACGCCGGTCAATGCCCAGCATATCCCGTCATGGATGGGCGCCGAGCATGTTGCCGAGCATCTGGCCGAGCAGCGCGGTGAAAAGGGCTGGGAACTCCGCAAGGGCATCCTGCGCAACGAGAGCCTCGACCACTCGGTGCAGGCGCTGGCGCTGGCCGAGCATCTTGGCGTCAACCGCGTAAACTGGGAGGCCCCGCCGGCCTGGTGTCTGGCGGGCATGCTGAACCCGAACGCCGTCCAGCTGGACCGGCCGAACGATCCCGACAGCGCGCGCAGCCGGCCCGACCCGGATCTGCCCCGCGCCATCAACTTCCTGAGGAGGCGATGATGCATCCGGAAACACTGCGGCAGTATCAGCTCATGCGTACTGATATCCCTGCCGGGTATCGTCCTGCCTGCAGTGCTATTGTTGGTCCGCATCATTTCCACGCGCGCATATCATTGCATGAAGTCGCAATTGCATTGACTAATCATGAGGCATCGCGCCCGCTGGTTCCGGGAGATGACAATGGTTTTAGCTATCCGGTCACCTCGCGACCGCCCGCCGACAGAATGGTTCTCACCGTTG
>NZ_JBHRXE010000016.1:31853-53723 GCF_042648325.1 Paracoccus simplex
TTCGGACGAGGGTGTGAGCGTATTCCAGTTCATCAATGGTACCCCCTGTTTTATTGGAGGGTTTACCCCAGGCGGGACGAAGTGTTGGGTTCCCATCGAGGCAACCCAGGACTGTTCCGTATTATCTGCTCAGCTCACTGCCCGTCTTTCTTTTATCGTCTCCCTCATCAACGAGCCCCGGGCGGTTGATCGCACGCCGGCTTCCGGCATGGACTGGACTCGCCAGCACCGCAGAGCCGTGGAGCGCGTTACCGGCAAGGCGGCCCAAGCATATACGGTGGTGGGTTGGGAGATCGGTCGCCCCGTCGCAGCGAAAGTGGGTCAGATCACGACCGATGGCCACAAGAAGGCGTTGCACTGGTGTCGCGCCCATTGGGCGAAGGCTGCCGAAGGGGAGCCGAAGGCCGAGTGGGTGAACATTCCGCGCAAGGGCGGATGGGGTTGGTATCGCTGGGTCAAGGATTGCTGGAAAGGGCATCCCGATTACGGGATCAAGCTTCAGCGCCACGAGCCGCACATGCCAGGGGACCCCAAATCTCTACATGTTGGGGTTGGATCAGAAGTAGTTGACCAGATGCGCTTAGCCGCGATGAGCGCCATGCAGCGCCATTCACTTGTCGAAGCTGGCTTCGCCGCGAGCGTCACCCTTCACTGAGAGGATCCGCCATGCCCTTTACCCAGGCTGACGCCGAGCGCCTGCGCGCGGCCATCGCGAAAGGCGTCTCCGAAGCGGAGGTCAACGGCGAGCGGGTGCGCTTTCGCTCGCTGGCCGAGATGAAAGAGACGCTGAACATGATCGAGGACGATCTGGCGGGGCGCGCTTCGGGGTCATTTCGCGTCAGCTATCCACGCACCACGCGAGGGCTGTGATGAACGTTATCGATCGCGTCATCGGCTATTTCAGCCCGGAGACCGGGCTGCGGCGCGTGACGGCCCGGGCACAGGCCTCGGCCGTCATGAACTATGACGCCGCCTCCCGTGGGCGCCGCACCTATGGCTGGAAAGCACCCGCGACGGCGGCCGACGCCGCGGCCTTCGGGTCTCGCGAACGGTTGAGGCAGATCAGCCGCGACATGATCCGGAACCGCGCCTATGCAGCCCGGGCCCGCGATGTGGTGGTCGCGAACGTCGTCGGAGAGGGCATCATCCCGTCGATCCGCTCGGACAATGCGAATGCCAAGCCCGTGGTCGAAGATCTGATGCGGCGGCATTTGCTGACGAATGACATAGATTCGCTTGGCGAATACGACCTGCAGGAGATGCAGCAGATCTGCATGGCGACGGTATTCAGCGATGGCGAGGTATTCCTGCGCCGCCGGGCGCGGAATGCCCGGTTTGGTGCTGCCCTGGCGCTGCCCTATCAGGTCGAGTTGCTGGAGGCCGATTGTCTCGACACGACCGTGCAGAGCCATGGCGCAAACCTGGTGATCGAAGGCGTCGAGTATGGGCCGACCGGCGCCATAGAGGCCTATCACTTCTTGTCCGAGCATCCGGGCGCGGTGCGTCACCGCAACTCGCCTACCTCGACGCGGGTGCATTGGTCCGACGTGATCCATATCCGGCGCTTTGATCGGCCAGGGCAGCTGCGCGGCGTTCCCTGGCTCGCACCGGTCATGATGACGCTGGGAGAGCTGTCGGATTACCAGGAGGCGCAGATCCTGAAGCAACGCATGTCGTCGCTGATGGCGATCATGCTGAAATGGGTCGGCGGATCGAACAAGGGCACGACGGGTGGCAAGGGGCTCGAGGAACTGGCCCCTGGCGCGGTGGTCGAACTGCCGGACGGCGCCGAGCCGGTAACCGTCAATCCGCCCACGGTGGAGGGGTATTCCGACTTCATGAAGCAAGGCCTGCGGGCCATCGCGGCCGGGATCGGGGTCACCTATGAATCTCTCGCAGTGGACCTGGAAAAGGTGAACTTCTCCTCGGGTCGGCTCGGCCGCAACGAAATGGACCGGCTGGTCCGGATGTGGCAGCGCGGTCTGATGATCGCCCAGTTCGGCGCCGGCATGGAACGCTGGTTCCGCGACGGACTGCGTCTGGTCGGCCACGGCGGCATCCCGTTCACCATGGACTGGACGCCGCCGCGTCGCATCCTGGTCGATCCGACCAAGGAAATCCCGGCCATGATCGAGGAGATCGATGCCGGTCTCAACAGCCGCCAGGGGGTGCAGCGCGAACTCGGGCGCGACCCAGACCGGATTCGCGAAGAGCGGGTCAAGGATCAGCAAGCCGACAAGGACGACGGGCTGTCGGTATCGACGGCTGCCAAGCCGGGCCAGCCCAAGCAGCAGAAGGATGAGCAGGATGAAGACGGGCAGTGATCTGATTTCGAATGGTGAGCTGATCCTGAGCGGCAACGTGATCGACGATTCGTGGGTCAGTTGGATGTGGGACGAGGACGTGTTCTTCGCGCCCAGCATGGTTCGGCAAGCGCTCGCCGAGCTGGGCGAAGGGCAGGTCACCGTCCGCATCAATTCGGTCGGCGGGCATGTCAACGCGGGTGAACAGATCCGCGCGATGCTGGCCAGCCATCCCGGCGGCTGCCGTATCATCGTGGAAGGGCTCGCGGCGTCGGCGGCCTCCTTGATCCTTATGGCAGGCAGCCAACGGCTGATGTCGGCCGGATCGCACATCATGATCCATGATCCGTCGGGTGGCGTCTGGGGCAATGAGGAAGAGACGCGCCGCGCCGCTGACCAGTTGGCGGTGATCGCCTCGACCTATGCGGCTGTCTACGCCGCCGCCTCGGGAAAGACGCCCGAGGATGCCCGGAAAATCATGAAGGCCGAGACCTGGTATGGCCCGCAAGCGGCCATCGCCGAAGGGTTCGCCGACGGCGTGGCCGGCGCCGACGCAGAAGCGCCGGCCACCGCAACGCTGGATGCCGCAAAGGCGATGTTCATGGGCGGCAACAAGACGCTCCTGGCCCGCGTCAGCGCCGCAACCAACCAGAAAAAGGACCGGGCCGACAGGCCCGATCAATCCCCCGCCGCCGCGCGCGGCAATCAGCAAAAGGAGGCCGCGATGGCCAAAGACAACCCGACCGACGCGCCGGCGGCCCCCGCGCCCGCAGTCACCGAAGCGCCCTCGACCATGCAGGCGCCCAATCCGGCACCTGCCGCACCCACCACGCCGGAAATGCGCGGGTCGGCCGTGGATCAGGCCGTTGCCGCCGACCGCGCCCGCGCTCGTGCCATCCGCGAGATGGCCGCGCCCTTCGTGACCTCGGGCCGGCTGATGCAGGTTGATGTCGATGCCCTGATCGACGAAGGCGTGACGGCCGATGCTGCCGGCGCCAGGTTCATGGCCACGATGGCGGCGGCCGAGCCGGCCGGTCGCTCGGGCGGGCCGCGGGCGACCATCACCCGGGACGAGACCGAAACCCGCCTTGAAGGCATGATCGGCGCCATGATGGGACAGGCGGATGGCCCCGCACAGCAGTTCCGCGGCATGCGCTTGCGCCACCTTGCCATGGAGCTTGCCGGTCCCGGTCGCAGTTTCAACGATTCCGAGACCGTCCGTCGCGGGATGCGGGCCACCACCATGATGGGCGGTGCCTTCGGCGTCAGCGATTTCGCGTATATCACGACCGAGGTGATGAACCGCAGCCTTCAGGCTGCCTATCAGCGCCGTGCCGCGACCTGGCAACTGGTCACCGGCTCCCCCCTGACCGCCACCGATTTCCGCGAGCTGCACTCGGTTCGCTTCGGCGGCGATTTCTCGCTGAAACCGGTGGCCGAGAACGGCGAATACCAGTCGGCTACCCTCGCCGACGAGGCCGAGGGCCTGAAGGTCGAGCGCCGCGGTCGCACGATCAAGCTGACCTTCGAGGCGGTGGTGAACGACGATATGGGCGCGTTCCAGCGCATCCCGACGGAATTCGCCATGGCTGCGCGCAGCATGGAGAACTCCATGGTCTGGGCGCTGATCCGGTCCAATGCCACGTTGAAATCGGACAACATCGCCCTGTTTCACGCCAGCCACAGCAACCTGGGTGCGGGCGCGGCGGCAGCGGCGATCTCGGCCGCCTCGGTGGCAGCGGCGCGCAAGGCGATGTGGGAGCAGCGCGCCTTCGGCACCAAGGACAAGGACGATTTCATGCAGGTCGAGCCCGACCGGCTGATCGTTCCGCCGGCGCTCGAGCTGGTTGCCTTGCAGTTCGCGACGGCGGTCACCCCGGCCGAGGACGGCAAGGTCAACCCCTACAAGTCCTCGCTGTCCCCCAGCGTGGTGCCGAATCTCGGCGCCGCGGCGGGCGGGTCGGACGCCGCCTGGTATCTGATCTCCAGCGATCTGCCGCCCATCGCGCATGCCTATCTCGAAGGCTACAACGCGCCGACGGTGCAGACGATCGAAGGCATGAATCCGGATGCCGTGACGATGAACGCGCGGCACATCTTCGGTGCCGCTGCCGTCGAATTCCGCGGCGCCTACAAGAACAACGGCGCGTAAGCCGGGTTCGATCCAAGGACGAAAGGGCGGCTTCGGCCGCCCTTCGTCATTCCCCCCTTTGCGAAAGGTATGAACATGAAAAACTGGGTCCAACCGGGTGAGCATATCACCGTTCCGGCCCCCGCCGAGGTTTCGGGCGGCGAAGGCGTTCTTGTCGGTGCCATTTTCGGCGTGGCGCAGGGCGACGCGGATGTCGGCGAGCCGGTCGTTCTGGTCCGACGCGGTGTCTTCGAGCTGCCGAAGACCTCGGCACAGGCCTGGACGGCCGGCGCCAAGGTTTATTGGGATGCGGCTGGCAAGCTGGTGACCACGACCGCATCCGGCAACACCCTGATCGGTGCGGCCGTGGAGGTCGCGGCAAACCCGTCGGCCTCCGGCATCGTGCTGCTGGACGGCGCGATCCGCTGATGCCCAGCCTCTTCGACGGCATGACCGGGATCCTGTCCGACGTGTTCGGCGATCCCGTCATCTTCCTGCCCCGAGCGGGCAGCGCCCGGCCGATCATGTCGATGTTTCGCGAAACGCCGATCGAGGTCGACGGTGCCGATGGCCAGATCGTCCGCATCGATGCGCCGACGTGGCGGGTCAGGCGCGATCTGGCGGCTGAAGTGGGCCGCGGTGACCGCATCACCGTGCCCGACGGACGCGCCTTCCAGGTCATGGTCGTGCATCCGACCGGTTCGCCGGCGTCGGATGCCTTCCTGATCTGCGAATGCCAGTTGGTGGAGGCGTAATGAGCCATTATCGCTCGGATGCACGCGCCGTGGTGAGGACCGCGCTGATCGCGCATTTGCGCTTTGCCGACTTCACCGCCCCCAAGGTGTGGCCGGGGGTGGTCGATGCGGACAGCCTGCCGGTGATCGGCGTTCTGACGCCGCAGGACAGCAGCCGCATGGAGACGATGACCAGCACCGAGCGCAAGACGCTCATGCAGGTGGCCGTGCGGCGGAAGGGCGGCGAGAATGTCGAAGATATCCTCGACGAAGACAGCGAAGTGATCGAGGCCGTCGTTCTGGCGGCGCTGCGGGCGCAGAACCGCTTCTGCTTCCTGCGCGAAACCTCGGTCGTCAGCAACACCGATGGCGTCCAGAACGTCGGCACCCTGGTGATGACCTTCGAGATCACCACCGTGCGCCCCGAGGCCTCGCTGCCCGTTGCTCCCTGACATCAACCCGGGCTGCGCGCAGCGCGGTCCGCAACATTTCCACATGGAGGGCTGATCATGCCTGAGACGAACGCCCAGATCGGCCTTGGCAGCCGGTTCGGCATCAAGAACGGCGCCACCTATACGCCCGTGGCCGAGGTCACCCGCATCACGCCCGCGGGATGGTCGCGCAACACTGTCGATGCCACCCATCTCGAAAGCCCGGACGCCTGGGCCGAGTTCATCGCCGGGCTGAAGTCCGCCTCGGATTGCACCTTCGACGTGAACTGGGTTCCCGCCGTATCCGACCCGCTGCTTGCCGCCTTCGAGGCGGGAAAGGGCGAATTCCAGCTGCTGTTCCCCGGCGGCACGGTGGCGCTCCAGTTTTCCGGTATCGTCACCGCCTTCACGCCTGGCGAGATTTCCCCCGAGGGCAAGTTGTCGGCCTCGGTGACCATCAAGCCCTCCGGGAAGCCGCTGCTGGCCGCGGTGCCGGGTCCGTAAGGCGACATCATGAATCTGCAAGGCAAGATCACCCTGACCCATGATGGCCGTGCCTATGCGCTGACCATCAACTACGCCGCGCTGTGCACCTTCGAGGAGGTGACCGGCAAGAACGGTTTCGCCATGCTCAACCTGCTTGCTGCCGGCGGCCTGCAGGCGGGGCTGGTCAGCGCCCGGGATCTTCGGGCGCTGATCTTTGGCGGGCTCAAGGCCCATGACGACACGGTGACGCTGGAACTGGCGGGCGAGATCCTCGATGCCAATCCGGATGCCTTCGTGCAGGCGATCAAGGCTGCCATGCCGGCTGAGGGCGACCTGCCCAAGGAAGGCGGCGGGCCGGGAAAGCGCAGGCGCCCGAAGAGGCGCCGGGCGAAATAACCCTGGCGCAGCTTTACCGGAACCACATCGCGGCGGGGTTCTCGCCCGATGGGTTCTGGGCGCTGACGCCGCGCCTCTATGCGGTGCAGATGCATGCGGCCCTCTCTCGGCTCAAGATCGAGATGACCATGCGCAACCGGACCGCCTGGAACACGGCGGCGCTGGTCGGCGCTGCCATGGTGGGCAAATTACCCCGATACGACGAGTTCTTCCGCACCGATGCACGGGAGAGCCGGGGGCCGCAGACCCCGGAACAGCAGGAGGCGGCCTTGCGCGTGCTGGCCGCCTCCTGGGGAGCGGTAGAGGGGCAGATAAAATGCGACGTATGATGACTGGTGCTAGCAGATGCCAGAGATGTCGTCGCCTGAAACCGCTTCGGCGTTTGGTTATGAAGATATCCCCCGGCTGCCGAGATGGCCGGGGCATATTTGTGCCGGTGCTTATGACTGCACCTTGCTTTTCATCCTCGCGAGGTCGGCTTCGATTTCAGCAAAGCTTCTGGTTGGGGTGCCCTCAGGCGGGAGAGGTAGCTGCTGTTCCGGCACTGGCGAAGCAGGAAGCCGATCCCGGATTTCGGCCAACAAGGTCAGAGCCTTGTCGATCGCCAGAAACAGGAAACCCGAAATAGCTGCGGCTACGGCCGGTGAAAGCAGGAACAAATTCCCGCTGAAAGCCATCAGCGCCAATATGCCGGCAGCGATGAAGTTGATCCAAGCGATTATCGTAATTGCGGGCATGGCATCTCCTGATTTCGCAGCCACCCGTCAAATCGGGTGACTGTCCAATCATCGTCGCCCGAAACACCCTTATGGTGTCAAGGCGGGCCATGGATTTTCGTATGAGGTAAGTGATGGCGACGAATGTCGGTGTCCTAAAGGCCACGCTGGGCCTCGATGCCGCCGGCTTCACGGCCGGCATCGGCAAGGCCAAGACCGAAATCACCGGACTGAAGGACACGGCGGCATCCGCCCGCCGCGATCTGCGCTCGGCGGCCGGCGCCAATGCCAACCTTGTATCGCAATTCAATGACATCGGCGTGATGTTGGCTGCTGGTCAGAACCCCCTCCAGCTTGCCCTGCAGCAGGGCACGCAGATCAGCCAGGTGCTGACGCAGATGGGCGGCGGGGTAGGGGCGTTGCGCGCCCTCGGCTCGGCCTTCGTCGGCATGATCAACCCGGTGTCGCTCGCCACCATCGGCGTGATCGGGTTCGGTGCTGCGGCCGTGCAATGGCTCATGCCGGCGCAAGACGAGGCGAAGAAGACCAAAGACGCCTTCGAAGCGCTCAAGGACAGCATGTCCACCTATAACGACGCGCTGAGCGTGGCGCTGCTCTACACCGGCGAGGCCGAGAAGCAGTATGGCGAGGAGGCGCGGCGCGGCGCCGAGATTGCCCGCCGGATCATGATGATCGAGGCCGAGAAGACCCGCTCCTCGATCTCCAGCATCCTGTCCAAGGCCTATTCGGACATGGGCTTCGATGCGTTCGGTGATCGCGGCATCGACGCTGCCGGTCGTATTGCCTCTGCCAACCTGGCAGAGGCCGCCGGCAAGCTCGGCTTCAAGTCGAGCTGGAGCGACACCCTGTTCGGGGTTGGCGGCATCAGCCAGGAAAACCTTGCGCTGGCCGAAAAGCTCGGCAACACCATGCGCGACATCCATGCCTATGTCAGCCAGCCGGTGCCCGAAGGCGGCCTGGACGATTACCTGACCACGCTGCGCCAGCACCTGGACGATTACACCGCTCAGCTGAACGCCCTGAAGGATGCCGGTGCCGGCGAATCGGCGCTGAACGCGATCAACGAGCAGATGATCCCGCTCCAGCGTGCCCTGCTGGAGGGCGAGGCCAAGCGCGCCGAGATCCGCGCGGCCGATGCGGCCAAGGCCGCCGAGCTGCTGGCAACCATGGAGAGCCAGCTCTACATGAACCAGCTGATTGCCGAATACGGCAAGGAATCGCTGGAGGTGCGGCAAGCAGAACTCGATGCCGAATACGACAAACAGGTCGCGGCCATCGAGGCGCTGAACATTACAGATGAGCAGAAGGTTGCGCTCTACGATGCTTTGGACGCGCTGCACGCCAATGAAAGCCAGACGCTCGCCTGGGCCGACGCCATGGCTCAGGTCAACGCCGAGCTGCAGGGAGCCTATTCGCTGATATCCGCCATCGGCGGCGGCATGATCATGAATGCCAAGATAAATGCCGCCAAGGCTGTGCGCGAGGCTGGCGGCAGCGCCCTGGAAGCCCGACGCGCGGGCGAGATCGCCGGTCGCAAGCAGGAGATACTGAACGCCCGAAACACCTTCGGCTCGGAGTATTTCGGGATGACGGATGCCGAGTTGCAAGGGCATCTCGACCAGGTCGAAATCGACGCGAACCTGCAGGACGAGTGGTCGGGCCTGATCACCGAACCGCGCCGGGGGAGGGGGGCTGGTGGTCGGCGCCGGGGTGCCGGCCGCCGTAGTGCGCGCGCGCGGGCAAACGAGTTCGAGCGGGCTACCTCCGACATCCAGTCGCAGACCGAGGCCTTTGAGCGGCAGGCGGAGGCGATAGCCCAGGTCACGACGGCCGGCGGCGACTGGAAACATGCCCTGGCCGTGATCGAAGAGGAACAAAAGCTCCTCAATGCGGCCCAAAAGGCCGGGGTGCAGATCAATGATCAGGCTAGACAGGACATTCATGAGATGGCCGAGGCATATGTCACCGCCGAGGAGCATCTGGAGCGCATCCGCACTGCTACGGAACGCGGGCAGGATGCGTTCAAGGGGCTGTTTGGTTCCGTGCTGGACGGGGCCGACAGCGCAAAGGAGGCCCTGGCGAACCTGCTGGCTGAAATGGCCAAGGTTCAGTTCGCCAAGGGGATGCTGGGGCTGCTGGGCCAAACCTCCTGGGGTTCCGACCTGATCGCAACGGTGGGGGGGTTGTTGTCCTTCGACGGCGGCGGCGATACCGGCAATGGCGCTCGCTCTGGCGGTCTTGACGGTAAGGGCGGGTTCCTGGCCATGATGCATCCGCAGGAGACGGTCATCGACCGCACCAAGGGCCAGCCAGCCGGTGGCGCGGTGATCCGGGTCGAAATCGATAAGTCGCCTTACTTCGACGCCCGTGTGACCGAGATTGCAGACAGTTCGGCCGCGCGCATGGGCAAGGCTGTGGGTTCGGCCATTCCGTCGCAGATCCAGCAGTTCCAGCGCAACCCGAGGAGGCGCCAGTAATGGCACTCGCCGAACCCTATCCGCTGGCGTTCCTCTCGAATATCCTGCCGGTGGCGGATTGCACCATAGAGCCCGTCCGGTTCGAGGAAATGTCGGGGGCTGGCAGCGGTCAGTTCTGGGCGGCCGAAATGGCGGATCCCCTCTGGCGAGTGTCTGCCACACTTTCGCCGTGTCTATGGGCCTTGGCGCGCGAAATCAACGCCAAGATGAACGCGCTCGGGACCACGCAGTCCTTTCACTTCTCGGACCCGTCTTATTCTCCGGCTGCCGGGGATGCGCCGGGCTC
Source organism: Paracoccus simplex (assembly GCF_042648325.1). Taxonomy (NCBI): domain Bacteria; kingdom Pseudomonadati; phylum Pseudomonadota; class Alphaproteobacteria; order Rhodobacterales; family Paracoccaceae; genus Paracoccus; species Paracoccus simplex. The sequence continues at coordinate 41,835 of NZ_JBHRXE010000016.1, forward strand.
TGGTGTCACCATCAGCGCCATCGGCGCCACTCGCCAGGCCATCGCGCTCGCCGGGTTGCCTGCCGCCTACCGGATCACTGCCGGCGACCGCCTCAGCATTCTGCGCAGCGGGGCCGGATATTATTTCGGCGAGTTCGCCGAGACTGTGACCGCTAATAGCAGCGGGGCAACCGCTCAGGTGGCCATCAGCCCGGCCCTGCCCCTGCTGGTTGCGACCGGCGCCGCAGTCTCCATGGCCAACCCTGTAATCCGCCTGCGCGTGCCGCCGGGCGGCTTCACCCCCTACCGCGAGATCCCCGGCGGGCTGTCCACCGGGGCCTCTTTCTCTCTGGTGCAGAAGCGATGAGACAATACGACAGCGGCCTTACGGCCGTCCTTCAAAACGCACGTGGCGACGGAATCCAGCCGGTCTATTTCGTCTGGATGGCGGCCAAGGACCGCGACACCGGCGCGGATAGCGCGATGGGGTTCTGGTCCCGATCCGATGACATGGCCATCACGGTCCCCCTTCCGGGGGGCGGGACGGCCAGCAGAACCTATCTCGGCGGCGTCGGCCTGGCGGTCGAGGGTCTGGCCCGGGTCGGCGATCTGACCGACAATCCGGTTACGGTCTCCATGTCGCAGATTGCGCCCGCCGCCCAGGAAATGGCGCGGGGCTTGGACCCGAGGCTGGCCTATGTCGAGATCCATGTCACCAGCATGATCGGCGGCACCTTTGCCAGCGAGCCGCAGCTGGAATGGGTCGGCATCGTGGACGAGGGGCCGATCAGCACGCCCAGCTATGACGGAGAGGGCGCGATCAGCTTCTCGGTCAGGTCCGAGCTAATGGTGATGCTGACCGCGACCAATCCGGCGAAATCCTCGGACGCGCACCAGAAGCGGCGCGCGGCGGGAGATCGGTTCAGCGAATACGCCAGCACCATTGGGGCGCGAAAGATCCAGTGGTATAAGAAGGGGTGACCCGTGACAGAGACGCTGATGCGCCTGCCTGACTGGCGGGCTCGCTTCGCCGCCGAGATGGACCGCCAGCGGCGCGACCCTTTCGCGTGGGGAACGCAGGATTGCGCCCTGGGCCTCGCTGCCGGGGCCGTGCTGGCCATCACCGGACAGGATATCGCCCGGCCGTGGCGCGGGCGCTATGTGAGCCCGTCCGGGGCGCGCAGGGCGCTGCACAAGGCCGGGTTCAGCAGCCTGGCCGATCTGGTCGCCTCGCTCCTGCCGGAAATTGCTCCTGCTTTCGCCAATGTGGGCGACATCGGCCTGATCGAGGCCGATGGCCCGCTCAAGCAAGCCCTGTGCGTCGTGGACGCCTCGGGCCTGATCGTCCTGACCGAAGCTGGCCACGGTCGCCGGCCGCGTGAGGACATGATCCGGGCCTTCAAAGTCGGGTAAGACATGAAGAAGATTCTCGTTCTCGCGGCGCTTGCCATCGGCATCGCCGGGCCTGCGCATGCCGGGCCGATTGTGGCTGCGGTCACGTGGATTGGCAACGCGATGGCCGCCGGCGGCGTTCTCGGCGCGCTGACTCGGGTCGCTGTTGGTATCGGAGCGAGCCTCCTTTCCTCGGCCATCAGCAAAGCGACGATGGACAAGCCGAAGGTCGACATACAGTTCCAGGTCGATTTCGGAGACGACACGCCGCTGTCCTTCGTCGCTGGCGATTACGTCACCGCCGGGAAGCTGAAATACATCGGCTCCTGGGGCAAGAATAACCGCTACATCACCGAGGTGATCGAGGTATCCTGCCTGCCGCAGCCCGGCCTGCAGGCCATGTGGGTGGACGACGAGAAGGGGGTCATCCTCGGCACCACCGACACGGACGGCACGTCTTACAATCTGGGATACCCGGTCACGAATTACGACGACGACGGGCACCGGATCTGGGTGCGCTGGATTGGCGGGACGCAGACCGCGGCCGACTCCATGCTGGTGTCTCTGTTCGGGTCAGACCCGGACTATCCATGGACCGCGGCAATGATCGGCACCGGCAAAAGCTATGCCGTGGTGACGACCCGCTACGACAGCGACACGCTCACCAGCAAGCCCAGCTACCTGTTCCAGCCCCAACCCTTGCCGCTGTATGACCCGCGCAAGGACAGCACGGCCGGCGGATCGGGCGCGCACCGCTGGGGCAACCGATCGACCTATGAGCCGACCCGTAACCCAGCCGTCATCGCCTATAACATCGCGCGCGGCATCTATTACGGTGGCGAGTGGATCTTCGGAGGCCGCAACCTGCCGGCCTGGCGCCTGCCGCTGGCAGAATGGTTTGCCGCCATGAACGCTTGCGATGCCTCGGTTTCGCTCGCGGGCGGCGGCACCGAGCCTGCTTTCCGGTGCGGCCTGCAAGTCTCGGCCGACATGACCGCCGCGGACGTGCTGGAGGAGATCGGCCGGGCCGCGAACATGCGCTTCGCCGAGGTTGGCGGAAAGCTCAAGCCCATCGTCGGCCTGCCCGGCGCCGCCGTTTTTGCCTTTACCGACGACAGCATCCTGATCACCGAGGGGCAGAGCTACAAGCCGTTCAACGGCCTGGGCGACACCTTCAACGCCCTGACCGCGACCTATCCCGAGCCGGATGAGAAGTGGTCGAGCAAGGATGCGCCGGAATATGTCGATGCAGACGCCACGGCGGCCGATGGCGGCCGCTACCTGCCGACTTCGTTGAGCTATCCGGCCGCGCCCTATCGGCGCCAGGTGCAACGCCTGATGCGTGCGCAGATGCGCGACTATCGCCGCATGCGCCTGCATCAGTTCCACTTGCCGCCCGAAGCCTATGCGCTCGAACCGCTGGTGGACATGGTGTCATGGTCCAGCAAGCGCAACGGCTACATCAACAAGCTGTTCGTGGTGGAATCTGTCAGCCCGACGCCCGGCATGAACGTGCTGGTCACGTTGCGCGAGGTGGACCCCAGCGATTACGACTGGACCAGCGACTTCGAGCTGCCGACCACGGTAGTGACGCCGGTCGTCGTGCGGCCTTGGACGCAACCCATCTCGGGCTATGCGGTCACGGGCGAGACCATCACCGATGCGTCCAGCCGTGCCCGCGCACCCGCAATCCGGGTCTCCTGCTCCGGGGACGAGGTGGGGGTCACGCATATCCAGATCCAGGTGCGCAAAAACGGCACGACCGATCCCTATATGGACGTGCAGCGCCCGTTTAACGCGCCGTTCATCTGGCGCATCCTGGATGTGGTGCCGCAGACCACCTATCAGGTGCGTGCGCGGCTCATTTCCGACCTTACGCCCAAGAGCAGCTGGACGGCATGGGTCAACGCGACCACGCCCGCGATCTATCTGGACGATGGCGATTTCGTCGGCGGTGTGATCGGTCTGTTCGAGAGCGCAGGTCTCAAGGCCACCCGTATCATCGCCAACCTGACGGTGCCCGGAACGGAAGTCGGCGAGCTGGCATGGAACCTCGCGGACAGCCGGCTCTATCGCTGGAACGGCACGGCGTGGGTGCATTTCATCCAGGAAAGCGTGACCGGGATGCTGGACGAGACCGCCTTTGCGGCCAATATCCGGGTGCCAGAGGTCGTCTCATCTCTCCCCACAACGGGCCAGCGCCCCGGCGATATGGTCGTGCTGTCCAGCAACAGCCGGCTCTATCGCTACAATGGCACGGCGTGGGTCGATCAGGCTGCAGCCGATCAGATCGTCGGACAGCTGACCGCGGCGCAGATTGCGGCCGGCGCCATCGGCGCCGACCAGCTTGCGGCGCAGTCGGTGGCGGCCCGGCATCTGCTGGTTGCCGATTTCACAAACCTTGTGCCTAACGCGGATATTTCGGATGCCGGTTCGTGGGTCATCCCAAGCCCTTGGGTTCGGAACATTTCAGGGGATTCCTTTGCCGGGGCCTATTGGACGAGGCTAGACGTTCCTGGCGGAGGCGGCATGTCTCCGTCGGTCGGTTCTGGATTGTTCGCGGTTGATGCTGGGCGAGAACTCTTTGCACGCATTCAAATGCGCTCCGACGGCGCAACTCAGCAAATTGGGGCCAGGGCATTTATCAGGTTTTTCAAAACCGATAATACGATTGTTTCTGACGTAAACATCAAGGCGTTTAACGTCCCAATCGACCAGTTCCCCAAATGGTATTCCTCAACCATTACCGTCCCTGCTACTGCAACTAGGGCCAGAATAATCTGGCTCGTTGATTACGGTAACTCCACAGTCGGGGGCCGGGTGTTCATTGCTTCCCCGGAAGTCAGAATCAAAAACGGCGGCGAGCTGATCGTTGACGGGACCATCCGGGGCGTGCATATCGAGGCCGAGACGATCACGGGCGGGCTCCTTGCATCATCCGGTATCATCACCAACTCGGCCCAGATCGAGAACTCGGTCATCCAGAATGCGCATATCGGGAACGCCGAGATCAGAGGGGCAAAAATCGCCGACCTGACCGTCGACACGATCAACATCAAGGACGGTGCGGTTACTCAACGCCGGAACAGCAAAAACAGCGCAGGAGTTTCCACCGACAATACGGTGACTCGCGTGGTTGTCGTAAATCTCGCTTGGAACAGCTTGAAAGCCGGGGTCCACTTGCAATCATTCCGCCTTTGGTCCCCCAGCAATGGCGGCGGTGCTGATACGCTGCACTGGCAGGCCCTGTTGGACGGGGAAATTGTCGGGCAGGGCTCCTTGTCGAATAACAGGGGCTATGGCGATCCCTGGGACAACAACAACTGGCCTGCGTTGCCTCTGGCGCATGAGTTTTATATGATCCGTGACCTTCCGGCAGGTAATCACAACATGTCCATACGGTTCGTGACAAGCGGTTTGCACGGAACACTTGCCGGGGAAATGACGGATCTGGAGTGGTATAAATGACCCCATTTACGGTATTTGATGCCGCTACGGGCGCCGTTGTTTCAAACCTATCGGTGACGGATATTTCCGATGCCATGCTGAACGCCACGGGCCATCAGGTTCTCGTCCAAGGAGAATACAGGGCTCGTGAGTGGCGGCTTGTGAATGGGGTCATCACTCCTATGCCGGAAAGTCCCGGCGAATGGGCCGTCTTTGACTACGCCTCTGGCGAGTGGACAGACCCTCGGAACCCCCTGCAAGAGATGGCGGCCGCACGAGCGGCGGCCGTCATGCCGCGCCCCGACTTCCTCCTGGCGGCCATCGCCGCCGGCATTATCCAGCCCTCGGACGCCGGCCCGGCCGCGCGCGGTGAAATCCCGCCGTCGCTGACTTCGGTGTTCGAGGGGCTGCCGCCTGAGGTGCAGCTGGAGGCGGTGGTCAGATGGGGAGCCGCCACCATGATTGAGAGGATGAACCCCATTCTCCTCGCCCTCGCCGGCGCCATGGGCGTCAGCGAGGCGCAGCTGGACGGGCTGTTCGGCATCTGACCCTCAACTCCTAACCACAACCCCGCCTTACTTTAAGCGGGTTTTCTGTTCGCGAGGATCTATGACGCTCATCAACCACAGGCGCGGCTCGCGCAATGTCTATCACTTCGACCTGGTCGATGATCATGATCAACCCGCGGATACTGACGGCGTTACGGGTGAGCTTCGGGTTTGCGCCCAAGATGTCTGCACCGTGTTGCCAATCAATGGCGATCTCGATGTCGATCTGCAGCCGCTTGACGGTCCTTCAGGTGATTATGTCGCGTCGCTCTATCTTGATTGGGGCGAAGGGCTGATTTTTGAGGATGATATTATCATCCGTATCTCGGAGGGCTGTTAATGGCAAAGATCGTCAGACTTCGGGTGTCGAAACGCGGCCCCAAAGGCGAGGGCATCAGCGAGGCCCAGCAGGAGCAGGTTGACGCCGCGATCCAGGCGGCCGAGGATCTGTCTGTCGCCCTGCCGCAGGTCGAGCAGGCGCGGTCGGACGCGGTGACGGCGGCTGAGGATGCTGACGGCGCTGCGAATACCGCAAGCGCCGCCGCAGGCATTGCTACGGGCGCGGCTGACACGGCCACGGCTGCAGCAGGTCAGGCTGCGAATGTCGGCAATGCTGGCGCCGTCCTCCCGGACAGTTTCATCCTTGGATTGCAGGGGTGGACCAGCCAGCGCGGCGGGGCACCGACAGCGGCCTTGCCGGCGGACAAGATGGCGGCCGTCTCGGATACGATTTTCGGGCCGGCCGCTCAGTGGAACCCGACTACGGCTGGCGACAACATGCTGACCAAGGGCGTGGTTCCGTGGGGAAAAAACTCCTGGAGGGTCACGGTAACACTTCGGGTCCTCGCTCCCACATCCGGGACGCTGGCGCTGAACATCGCCGCCATCGGCCTGAACAAGGATTTCGGCGGGGCGCTCTATACCAGCCTCCTGTCATTCGCGGCCCCCGCTGACGGATCGGAATTCACGACCAGTATCATCGTCTCGCCATTCAGCGATGACGGCGCCCCGGTCTCAATCGTCCCGCCGAGCTCGTTCGCCAATTCCCGATGGGTGAGGTTCGGGGTTCGGGCTGGCGGCGCGGCCTCGGTCGTCGTCTCGCGCATCAAGACCGAAAATGCCGATCAGGAGCTTGCCCAGAGCCGGACACAATTCGCGGCCATCCCGTTTCAGTCCCGCGCAGCCGCAATTTCGGCTGGAATCCCGTCCATCGTGCAATCCATCCGCGTGTTCCATGATGGGGAGATGCTGGATTACGTTCGCAAGCCGGCGGCGATGGCGACGGAAAATATCCCGCTCACCACCGCAGGCTCGCAGCACTGGATCCCAAAGGATGAAGCCACGTTGCGCCATTGGGGCGCTGTGGCAGATGCCAGCCTATGGACAGGGACGGATTGCCGCACGATGTTGCAGTCCATGATCGGCTGGGCCGTCGCGAACAATGTTCGCCGGGTCGTCGTCAACGCCGGGAATTTCCTCGTGGTCAAAAACGTCGGCTCAGGCTCGACCTGCGTTTTCAACGCGACCAACCTGGAGGTGGTTGGTCGCGGCATGGACGCCTCTCGTATCTATTTTCAGGACAAGGGCGTATCTCCAGAGATCAAGAAGGGGCTTTTCTTCCGAACGACATCGACCCCGGCCGAGTTCATCCGCTTCGCGGACCTGTCCATCATCTCGGATTGGGGCGTCGGCGGCGAATGGGGCGAAAGTGGCCAGACTATTGCCTTGGGGGATCTCGGCGGAGAGTTTGTTATGGAGCGAGTGCGCATCAAGGACGCGGCCAACATGGCAGTTATCGCAAAATGGTGTGATAGAATTCGTGTTACCGGATGCATTTTCGATACGATCAGCAGAGACGGCCTGCATATCACCAACAGCGACGATGTTCAGGTCACCGGAAATTACTTCTACCGCGTATGCGACGACAGTATAGCGGCGGTGCGAAACGAGGCAAACAGCCTGCGAGAAAACACCCTGATCACAGACAACATCTTTGTCGATAGCCAAGGCGTCTACGGGATCGGATCACGCAACATGCGGGTGTCTGGGAACATCTTCGTCCGTCCGACCGTCAGGGGCGTTAGGCTCGGCATGATGCGAGCCAACGACATCGGTACGGGAAACCCGGAGTCGGGCAATATCGCGCGATACAATATAGACGTATCAGACAACTTGTTTATTGATGGGTTCGGCAGGTCGCGATGGGGTGGCTCTGGAACCACGGGCTATCTGATCGCCATAAGTGATGCCTATGGAGACAGCGACAGCGTGACCTATAGCCCCGCCTATGCGCTAGATACTGTTGATGGCACGCATTACGTTTGGGGGGCTGACGGCTCTGGTGGCGTGGTTCCGCCTGATGAATGGTGGTCGGCTGGTGGCAACTATATCGGCAGTGTCAATGTCTCAGTGACCGGAAACAAATGCCTGCGCACGCTCCTACCGACTGCGGCCTATACTGATTACGGGTTCGGGCCTCGGTATATCTCTGGCGCGCCCCCCTATGCAGGAGACGTGATCGAGTCCGATTTCATTCGGGACCATTACTGGATCGGAGGAACATTCCATAACGCCATCGTCTCTGGAAACCTGTCGTTCGGCGCGCGCAATCCGTGGCGGATTTGGGGTTTTAATAACAACGCTGCCCAAGATTTCGTCAACATGATCTTCCGAGACAACATCGTCTCGAATTTCTATGGATCGGCTGCCTATAACATCGACGGATTCGGGGTTCTTGACTTTGAAGGCGGTGTTGTGGATGGAGATCCACTTCACCGCCATCCTCTCAGAGGTCCGAATGGGGTCTGGACTGCCGCATACGGGGCCGATGCATTCGCCGTGCGCAATGCCAGTGTTCGCGTCAAGGGCGGGCACTTCAAGAACGTCACGGGGCTGGTCAACCAGGTCTCGGGCAAGCACGGGTTTTACGCCCCGGTGACGATCAGCGGACACCTTGAAGGTCTGGGCGACAATCCGAATAACAAGGGCGTCCGAAACGTGCCGGCGAATGTGCCGTTCGACTATGCGCGGGTGGGCAGCGATCCATCGGCGGCTGATTTCGGCCAAGTTCTCGGCATGACGGATCGCTTCGGCTCGACCATGCCGACGACCGGACACTACATCGCCGGGCAGATCGTCAGCGCCCCGAACCCTATCAGCGGTTCCGGATACATCATCGACGGATGGTATCGTCTGACTACCGGGTCTGGCCATGTTGCCGGGACCGACTGGCGGGAGATCAGGCGGACCGTCTCCTGACCCGCTTCGGCGGTTTTTTCACGACCAACCAGGAGGCCGCATGGCTGGATTGCAATTCGACAACCGGTTGAGCGCCGGTAACATTCTCGTGGTCCTCGGCATGGTGGTCGGCGGTGCAACGGCTTGGGGGCACCTCAACGGCCGCGCCGACAGCATGGCGGCCAAGCTGGCAGACCACGCGGCATCCCTGTCGGCACATGAGGCCAGGATCCGCGCCATGGAAACGACCACGGCGCGCCAGGATGAGCGGATGGTGCTGATCCTCGATAGCCTGCGCAAGATCGAGGCGAGGCTCGATACGAGCGCCCATCCGAGATGAGAGACGGCCCTGACGAGGGAGGTTGTGCCATCGCCAGGGCCTAGCCGGGTGGTGGTTGAGGAAAACAACCGGCCCAGAAAATCTATCGCCGCGCAGTTGGCGGTCAAGGGGGCTTACCACCGCATTGAAGCGTGAAATCCGCATTCGTGGGGTGGCGGCTGTTGGCCGGGTGGCAGCCCGGGAAACCATGTCCGGCATTCGCAGGGCCACGAGATGTAATCGGCTCCCGACATGTCGGCCAGAACCTGCCGGGAACCGAGGTCCGCCTACGACGTCACCGCGAACCATTTGCGATCTTAACACATCCGCCCCGCCACGCGCGGGGCTTTTCTCATGAGGTAGACCTATGCCCGGAAATCGGTTCAGCCCTTATTCGCTCGGCGCGAACGCGTCAGCGATCGGCTCTTATGCCATCACGCCCAGTGATGGCGACGACCTGCCCGAGGTCATCCGCGCCGTGACCCTTGGTGCGTCCGGCACGCTGGCGTGGCGCGGTCTCGATGGCCAGACCTATGAGACGGCCGCTCTGCCGGCCGGCACCTATGCGGTGAGCGCGGATCGGATCCTGGCCACCGGCACGACGGCCACCGATATCACAGGGTGGGTCTGATGCTGATCGGGATTGGCCTCGGCCTCGGATATCATGCCGGCCCAGCCGAAGCAGGGGCCGGCGCGCCATCTTATCCGCGCACGCCTATCAGCTCCGATGCCACAATCCTCTTCGCTGGGCATAGCTTCGTGCAGACCGCCTATGGCGCCCCTGTGGGCGAGGAAGCGGAGCCATTCGGCGGCGTACTCCAGACAGACTGGCCCGGCGCCGCGCTTTCGGATTATGCCGGCTATGCCTCGCTCGCCACGATCCGCGCGCTGGACGGCCACCTGCTCAACGGCAGTTGGGACGCGGCCGTCATCGCCGAGTTCACCAACCCGCTCGGGCCTGGGTTCCCTGCCTTCGACAGCGATCAGGGCCGCGAAACCCTTCAAAACGCCTATTGGGACGCGCTCGACGCGCAACGGGCCGGCGGCGAACTGATCGTTCAGGACATCTGGCCGCCGCAGGGACGCACCGACCTCTATGCCAATGCGACCGGCTTTTCGCAGGGCCTGCGCGAGTGGCTGGAGGCGCACACCGGCCGCCCGGTCTGGATCATCCCGGCCTTTCCCTTTGTCGAGGCGCTGCGCACAGCCTATGGCGATGCCATCTATGGCGACGGCCTGCACCTGGTCCGGGGCGACAGCCCTTATCCGCGCGGTATGTCCTATCTGGTCTACAGCTTCCTGACCCAGCAGCGCTGCCCCTTCGTCCGCGCCGGTGACGAGGCGATCGACCAGTTGGCCTGGGATATCCTGCTTACCCACGAATGCGCGGGCATGGGCGGGTCGATCCTCTATGCCTCGACCTTGGTTGGCGATCCGCTCCCAGAGCCGCTGCCGCTCTGATCTGCGGCGTACTTTTCCCTAATCTGCCCCGCCTCGCGCGGGGCTTTTCATTGGAGAACTGCATGTACCCAGCTGGGTTCAAGGGCCGTGCGCAGCGGCTCACCGATATCGACGTGGCCCGCGTCGGCCGGATTATCGGCGTGGGCGAGGATGAGATCCGCGCCGTGATCGAGGTCGAAACCTCGGGCGGCGGCTTCGACAGCCAGGGCCGGCCGAAGATGCTCTTCGAGCCCCATGTCTTCTGGCGCGAGCTCGGGCCGGGCCAGAAACGCACCGCGGCCGAGGCCTCTGGCCTCGCCTATCAGCGGTGGGGCAGCGCACCTTATCCCAAGGATAGCTACCCGCGCCTGGCTCTGGCCATCAAAATCGATGCCAATGCCGCGCTGCGCTCGGCCAGCTGGGGCCTGGGCCAGATCATGGGCTTCAACCACCGCGCCGCGGGCTACGCCACGCCGGGCGATATGGTCGAGGCCTTCTGCGCCAGCGAGGCGGCCGGCCTCGAGGCGATGATCAGCTTCATCATCAGCGAGGGGCTGGACGATGAGCTGCGGCGCCACGACTGGGCCGCTTTCGCCCGCGGCTACAACGGCGCCGGTTATGTGACCCATGGCTATCACACCAAGCTCAAGGCGGCGTTCAGGCGCTGGCAGGCAATCCCAGACGCTCTGGCGCCTGCCTGCCCGAAGATCGGCCTCGGCGCGCGCGGCGCGGCCGTGCGCGCGGCACAGGAGCGCCTGACCACGCTCGGCTTCGATACCAAGGGAATCGACGGGATCTTCGGCGCCAATACCTACGCCGCCGTCCGCGCATTCCAGAAATCCACCGGCCTCGTCCAGGACGGCATCATTGGCCCCAAGACCTGGGCCGCACTTACCAAGGAGACCTGACCTATGAATTCCGTTTTCGTTCGCATGGCAATCTATGTCCTGTCGCCGCTGCTCACCATGCTGGCCGGCCTGCTGGGCGGCTGGGGCGTCACCTATGACGCCGCCACGCATATGCTGTCGATCAATGTCGAGGCGGTGATCGGCACCGCAGTCGCGGCCGCTGGCCTCTCCGGCGCGATCTTTGCGAGGTGGGGGGTGCGGTAGCACTCAACAGGGCGTTTGAGTTGGCCGGGGGCACTGGCCGGCCAACCATCGTCACCGCGTTACTGGATAAGGGTCGAGTATGCCCTGATACCGGCGCTCGGGGAACTTGACTTTTCAGTCAAGAATCTCGGACGTAGACGCCGGCGGCCGTCAGCGCGGCGATGAAATCCGCCCGGGCCTGTTCGGGATCGGCGGCGCCGCTTTCGAGGCCGAGACAGGCCAGCGCGGCTATCTGGTATTCGGGGTCGCCCTTATCGCAATGCGCCAGCAGGGCCTCGCCCATACCGCGCGCATCGTTCACCGTGCGGAACCTGCCGATGCCTTCCTCGAAGGTGACTGGCCTGATCGTTTTCGCACTCGGCATCTGGCCACCTCGCATTGCTGACCCCTCGCAACCCGCCGGTCGCGGAATTGT
>NZ_JBHRXE010000016.1:53744-54748 GCF_042648325.1 Paracoccus simplex
CTGCATGGCAGGAAGACGTGTATCCCGACCGCCTTGCGCCCATCATCCGGCACGGCGAAGACGGCCCCGAGATTGCCCAGGCGCGATGGGGCATGCCGACGCCTCCTCAATACCTGCCCGTATCTGGTCGGGACAGCGGCGTGACGAACATTCGCAACGTCGGATCGCCGCACTGGCGCCGATGGCTCGGCCCCGAGAACCGCTGTCTCGTGCCGGTGGCGCGTTTCAGTGAGCCCGGCGCTGACCGCAAGCCGGTCTGGTTCGAGCCGGCCGACCGCGAGCCGATCATGTTCGCAGGCATCCACACGCGAGGCTGGACGAGCATTCGCAAGGTCAAGGACGGGGCCACGACCGACGACCTGTTCGGCTTCCTAACCTGCCAGCCCAATGCCGAGGTCGGCGCGGTCCACCCCAAGGCCATGCCGGTGATCTTGCGGACGCCGGGCGAGTGGGAGGCCTGGTTGTCCGCGCCCTGGGATATCGCCAAGCATCTGCAGCGGCCACTGCCCGACGGCACACTTCATCTGTTGACCTGACCGCGTGCCGTGACGGCGTTGTGATGGGGGGTCATCTAGACTCTTTCGTTCTTGATATGTTCTCATTGGGCGAGATGGAATCAGATCCGGGAGGCCGAGGATGAAGCTGGTAGGAAACGTGCTGGCCGTTGAGCCGGAAATGCCGATTGAAGCCCATGTGCGCCGGTTCCTGGCCTTCCGGTTCGATGGTCATGCAATCGTTGATCTGATCGCGCAGGACGAGGCTGAGGTCCACTGGATCGCCACGATACATGCGCCAGGTGCGGGGCAGGCCGAGGTCGCGCTGCGCGCAGAGCTGATCGAGGACGATCAGTTCCTCGCCTTCGATCTGATCGATGGCGGCGCGGTTCGCTGACGCCGAGACGCCAGCGCTATGAAACTGCGGGTGATTCGCGATTGGGAACGCCGCTGGCGCTTCCGGCCGGTGCGCGCCATCGGCGGCTATGTGATCGAGAACAGCTATGAGAT
>NZ_JBHRXE010000016.1:54753-80658 GCF_042648325.1 Paracoccus simplex
CTATTGAAGTCGCGTAGTCGAAAGTCTAGGGAGTTTGCAGTTTATCGCAGGCCAGCCAGTCAATCGGCATGGTTTTGGGTACCGTAGGCCGGAGGTTCGAATCCTCTCGCCCCGACCATTCCTCTTTTCGGCGACGGCCAGTCAACCGCTTTCGGGCCGGTGGACCATCCGCCTGACCAAAAAGCCAGCGTGACTTTGTTGCATCAGAAGCGGTTCATGTTCCAAGGGGCCGCCGCCTGTTTCAAAGGCGTCACCTTTTTCTGTTGGAAGGCATTTGAAGAGTAAACGAGGTTCCCATGAACGCTTGGTGGAGCACGTCAGTCCGCATCAACAGGATTCTTGGAGGACAGCAGTCCGAGCCCCTCTGTTCGCGGGTCTATCGGCAGCCGCCGTCTTTGTGGCGGACGGCTTTCATGGCCCTGATGGATCGGGCATTCGCGGAAAACGCGCATTGCGAGAACATCCACAGCCGCTGGCGGGATCTGTCCGGCACCTGAGCCGGTCGGGGTCATGTCTGCGCAGCCAGCGCCTTCTCCAGCGCCTCCAGCGCCGCGATGGTGGCGGCGTAGCTGCTTGCGGCCCTGGGGAAGCGCTCGCACCGGTCGCGATAGAAGTGCAGCCATTTCGGCAGCTCCTCCAGCGGATAGGTGGCGGACCAGATGTTGCCGGTCAGGGTGAAGGTGGATTCGTCATGGGTGGCTTTCATGGCCGCCTTTTGCGGCCCCGCCGCCCCGTCATCAAGACCGGTCGCGGTCCGGGCCGGGGCGCGCGGCAAAAAATGCGCCGGACAGGGGCGGAAATACCCGCCGCCCCTTGTTCTTTCCCCGGCCCGCCCATAGAACCCGCCCCGGAAACTGCTGGGGGGCAAGGGAATGCCGCTTCTGGTGATGAAATTCGGCGGCACCTCGGTGGCCGACCTGGACCGCATCAAGAATGCCGCACTGAAGGTTCAACGCGAGGTCGAGCGCGGCTATGACGTGATCGTCATCGTCAGCGCCATGTCGGGCAAGACCAACGAACTGGTCGGCTGGGTCGAGGCGACCTCGCCGCTGTTCGATGCCCGCGAATACGACGCCGTGGTCGCCTCGGGCGAGAATGTCACCGCCGGGCTGATGGCGCTGACCCTGCAGGAGCAGGGCGTGCCCGCGCGCAGCTGGCAGGGCTGGCAGGTGCCGATCAACACCACCGCGCAGCATTCCTCGGCGCGGTTCGTGTCGATCCCCTGCGACAACATCAATCAGAAATTCGCCGAGGGCATGCGGGTGGCCGTGGTCGCGGGCTTCCAGGGGCTGGCCTCGGACAACCGCATCACCACGCTGGGCCGCGGCGGCTCGGACACCACCGCCGTCGCCTTCGCCGCCGCCTTCGGTGCCGAGCGTTGCGACATCTATACCGATGTGGACGGGGTCTACACCACCGATCCGCGCATCACCTCGAAGGCGCGCAAGCTTGACAGGATCGCCTTCGAGGAAATGCTGGAACTGGCCAGCCTGGGCGCCAAGGTGCTGCAGACCCGCTCGGTCGAGCTGGCGATGCGTTACAAGGTCCGCCTGCGGGTGCTCAGCTCGTTCGAGGATACGGATGAGACCAGCGGCACTCTGGTCTGCGATGAGGATGAAATCATGGAATCGAAAGTCGTCAGCGGCGTCGCCTATTCCCGTGAAGAGGCCAAGATCACCCTGGTCACCGTCGAGGACCGGCCCGGCATCTCGGCGGCGATCTTCGCCCCCTTGGCCGATGCCGGCGTCAACGTGGACATGATCGTCCAGAACATCTCGGAAAAGGATTACGAGGATCACCCGGGCGCGGTGACCGACATGACCTTTTCCTGCCCGGTGAACCAGGTCGCCCGCGCCAAGAAGGCGATGGAGGAGGCCAGGGCCGCCGGCACCATCGCCTATGACGAGCTGGTCGTGGATACCGAGGTCGCCAAGGTCTCGGTGGTGGGCATCGGCATGCGCAGCCATGCCGGCGTCGCCGCGCGCATGTTCAAGGCGCTGGCCGATGAAAACATCAACATCAAGGTGATCTCCACCAGCGAGATCAAGATTTCGGTGCTGATCGACCGCAAATATATGGAACTGGCGGTGCAGGCGCTGCATGATGCCTTCGAACTGGAACGGGCCTGAGCCCGGCCCGACAGGCTGAAGCGGGAGGATTATGCCCGAACGCAAGGACAGTGACTCGCGCAAGCTGCTGCTGCGGCTGCGCGAAACCTTGGCCGCCCCCGGGGGCGGCCAGCATCGTCTCGATCAGATCACCCATCACATCGCTGATTCGATGGGAACGCAGGTTTGCTCGATCTATCTTTTCCGCGATCCCGACACATTGGAACTTTGCGCCACCGAAGGGCTGAAGCCCGAATCGGTGCACCAGACCCGGCTGCGGCTGGGCGAGGGGCTGGTGGGCCGCGTCGCCCGCACCGGCCGACATGTGAACACCGCCAACGCCCCGGCCGAGCCCGGCTTCCGCTACATGCCCGAGACCGGCGAGGAGATCTTTTCCAGCTTTCTCGGCGTGCCGATCCAGCGTGTCGGCGAAAGGCTGGGGGTGCTGGTGGTGCAGTCCCGCGACGCCCGCCAGTTTTCCGAGGACGAGGTCTATGGCCTCGAGGTCGTCGCCATGGTGCTGGCCGAGATGGCCGAGCTGGGCGCCTTCCTTGGTTCGCAAGCCGACAGCCTGCCCCTGCAGCACCGCTTCCCGGTGATGTTCCGCGGCAGCACCGGGCAGGAGGGCTGCGCCGAGGGCCGTGTCTGGCTGCACGAGCCGCGCGTGGTGGTGACCAATCCGGTCGCCGACGATCCGCTGAAAGAGAAGGCGCGCCTGGTCGAAGCCGTGGCCATGCTGCGCACCACGGTCGATTCCCTGCTGGCCGCCACCGACATGGGGTCGGGCGATTCGGCCGAGGTGATGGAGACCTATCGCATGTTCGCCCATTCCCGCAGTTGGCTGCGGCGGATGGAGGAGGCGATCGAGCTGGGCCTTTCGGCCGAGGCTGCGGTCGAGAAAGAACAGAGCCAGGCCCGCGCCCGGCTGGAAAGCGCCGCCGACCCCTATCTGCGCGACCGTCTGCACGATCTCGACGACCTGTCGAACCGGCTGCTGCGCATCCTGACCGGGCAGGGCCGCGACACCGGCGCCGAAATGCCCGAGGATCCGATCCTGGTCGCCCGCAATATCGGCCCGGCCGAGCTGCTGGATTACGGCCGCAGGCTGCGCGGCGTGGTGCTGGAAGAGGGCTCGGTCGGCAGCCATGCCGCCATCGTCGCCCGGGCGCTGGCGATCCCGCTGGTCATCCATACCGAGCGCATCACCTCCGAGGCGCTGAACGGCGACCAGATCCTGGTGGACGGCGACATGGGCACCGTGCATCTGCGCCCCGAGGAATCGATCACCAAGGCCTTTCGCGACAAGGTGGCCATGCAGGCCGAGGCGCAGAAGCGCTATGCCGGCCTGCGCGACCTGCCGGCGACCGCGACCTGCGGCACCACGATCCAGCTTTACATGAATGCGGGCCTGATGGCCGACCTGCCCAGCCTTGAAAGCTCGGGCGCCGAGGGCGTCGGCCTGTTCCGCACCGAGCTGCAGTTCCTGACCCGCACCCGCGTCCCGCGCCGGGGCGAGCTGGCGGCGCTTTACGCGCATGTGCTGGACAATGCCCATGGCAAGCCGGTGATGTTCCGCACCCTGGACATCGGCTCGGACAAGGTGCTGCCCTATATGAAACCGCAGGACGAGCCGAACCCGGCGATGGGCTGGCGGGCGATCCGGGTGGGTCTCGACAAGCGCGGCGTGCTGCGGATGCAGTTGCAGGCGCTGATTCGCGCCGCGGTGGGCCGGCCGCTGCACGTGATGTTCCCCTTCATCACCGAGATGCACGAGTTCGAGGAGGCGCATAAGCTGCTGATGGAGCAGCTGGCGCGCGAGCAGCGGCTGGGCCATGCCATGCCCTCGGACATCCGGGTCGGCGCCATGCTGGAAACCCCCTCGCTGGCCTTCGCGCCGAAGAAGTTCTTCGAGATGTGCGATTTCATCTCGGTGGGCGGCAATGATCTGAAGCAGTTCTTCTTTGCCGCCGACCGCGAGAACGAGCGGGTGCGCCGGCGCTACGACACGCTGAACACCTCGTTCATCACCCTGCTGGACCAGATCGTGCAGCGCTGCGACGAGGCGCGGGTGCCGGTGTCGTTCTGCGGCGAGGATGCCGGCCGGCCGATCGAGGCGGTGACCTTCGCCGCGCTGGGTTTCCGGCGGCTGTCGATGCGCCCGGCCTCGATCGGGCCGGTCAAGCACCTGATCCGGCGCGTGAACCTGGCCGAGCTGCGGCGGGTGATCGACGATGCCCGCGATCTGGGCGAGACCAACCTGCGCCGCTGCATCACGGAATGGCTGGCGCGCCAGTGACGGCGGCCTGGTAACGGACCGAAAGGCCGCCTGCATGGCGGCCTTTTTCATGGGACACAGGCCCCCGGCCGCGAGCCGGAGCGTCACAAAGCCGGGCGACGCTTCACAGTTTTTTGGGGGATTACATGGCGGACCCGGAGCGATTCGAACGCCCGACCCCCAGATTCGTAGTCTGGTGCTCTATCCAGCTGAGCTACGGGTCCGCTGTGAGGCGGTTATCTAGAGACAGTGCCGGGGGGGTGCAAGACCCAAAATCACCATTTCGGAAATCTTTTTCCGGCACCGCCCCCTGCGCCTCATTCCACCGCGGATTCCGGGCGCGGCGCGACCATGGCAAGCTGGCGCGGCAGGTGCAGGATGAACTGCGTGCCCTCCTCGTCGCTGCGCAGAAGCTCCAGACGGCCGCCATGGTTGCGCACCAGATCCGCCGCGATGGCAAGGCCCAGCCCGGTGCCGCCCTTGCGCGAGCCGCCCGAGAAGGGCTGGAACAGGAAGTCGCGCGCCTTCTTCGGCAGGCCGGGGCCGGTGTCGCCGATGCGGATCCACCATTCCGTCTCGTCCTCGCCGGCGCCGATCTCGATGGTGCCGGGTTGCCGCGTGGCCTCGATGGCCTGCCGGGCGTTGCGCACCAGGTTCGACAGCACCCGGAACAACTGGTCGCGGTCCGCGCGGATGGTCAGACTGGGCGGGATGTCGGTCAGGAACTCGATCGGCTCGGCCCCGTCCAGCCGGTCTGCGGCCATGGCCTCGCCCTCGGTCACCTCGGCCACCAGCGCCGAGAGGTTGAAGCGCGACAGCGACGGCGCCGGTTCCTCGGCCTTGCCGAAGGCCAGCGTCGTTTCGCACAGGTTCACGGCCCGGCTGATCGAATTCACCAGCTTGGGCGCGGCCCGGCGCACCGCGGGGTCGGCGCTGGTCTCCAGCCGGTCGGCGAAGATCTGCGCCGTGGTCAGGATGTTGCGCAGGTCGTGGCTGATGCGCGCCACGGCCTGGCCCAGTTGCGCCAGCCGGTCCTTCTGCTTCAGCGCCGAGGTCACGGTGCGCTGCATGGCGGCCAGCGCCGTCTCGGCCTCGTTCAATTCGGTCAGCCGCGCGGTCGGCGTGATGATCGAGCGCGCATCCTCGGGCGCGCCGGCATAGGCGGTCATGTGGTTGATGACCCGGCGGATCGGCACCAGCAGCAGCCTTTGCGCCGCCACGTTCAGCAGGATCGCGGTCAGGATCGAGAAGGCGGCCGAGATCAGCAACAACCGCAGCCCATAGTCGATCATCTCGGTGCGCAGGCCCTGGGTGTCGGTGGTGATCTCGATCAGCTGGCCGGCCTGGTTCACCGGGGCGCCGATCACCCGGATCACCTGGTTGTGCGGATCCAGAAGCTGCACCATGGCATCGCGGATCGAGGTCCAGAACGGCTGCTCGCGCAGGTCGTAGGTGGCCGAGATCGGCCCCGGGATCGGCGAAGACAGCACCAGTTGCCGCACGTCATTGCGCCGCAGCACCACGTTGAAGACGCCGGCATTCTCCAGCAGCTCGGATTCCAGGTCCGAGGCCAGCGATTCGTCGGTCGCCAGCAGCGCAAGGCTGGCGATCTGCGCGCGCTCGAGCCGCGATTCCAGGAAATCCAGCCGATAGTTTGCGATCGACGGCAACAGGATCAACACTTCCGCCAAGAGCACGAAAATGCCCGTCAGCAGCGCGAATCGGCCGGAAAGGGTATTCAGGGACATGGTCGGTTCTGCAATTCCCCTTGTCTCGGCGCCGTTGCTTCACATAATGGCTGGGGCCGCGCAGTTCAAACATGCGTGACATTGCCTAGGTTCCCTGCCTGCTGCCCGTCGGCGGCAACTCTGCCGAAATCCACCTATTGCGGTTGACTTGGCCGGCGCGGGCGACTATCCAGCGGGCCTCGAATGACCGGCGCGTCTTGCGTGGGCTGGTGGCCCATACCCTGACACGCCCCGACCCGGAGTTGAAAGATGTCGAAACGCACCTACCAGCCGTCGAACCTGGTTCGCGCCCGCCGCCACGGCTTCCGCGCGCGCATGGCGACCAAGGGCGGCCGCCGCGTGCTCAACGCCCGCCGCGCCAAGGGCCGCAAGTCCCTCAGCGCGTAAGCCTTCGCGCCTCAGGGCGTGGGCTTTCCGTGATGGGCAGCACCCCCGAAGCAGCCGCCGCTGACCGGTCCGTCGCTGAGCCGACGCCGGACAGGGCGGCTTCTGCCGTTTCGGCGGCCGAGACGCGGACTGGGCTGGAGACCCTGCGCAAGCGGGCGGATTTCCTGCGTGCGGCCTCGGCCCGCCGGCAGGGCATGCCCGGTTTTCTGCTGCAGGCCCGCCGGCGTCCCGAGGACGAGGCGGGGCAGGCGATCCGGGTCGGCTTCACCTGCTCGAAGAAGATCGGCAACGCGGTGATGCGCAACCGCGCCAAGCGTCGGCTGCGGGCCTTGGCGCGCGAGGTCATGCCGGCCGCGGCGCGGCCCGGCTGGGATTACGTGTTGGTCGGCCGGCCGGACTCCACGGTCAGCCGTGACTTCGCCGAATTGCGCGCCGACCTTGCCGCCGCACTGGCGCGGGTGCATGGCAAATGAGCCCGCTCGCGCATCTGCTGGCGCTGCCGGTGCGCGGCTACCGGCTGGTTGCCAGCCCCTGGGTCGGGCATGGCTGCCGCTTCCAGCCCACCTGCTCGGCCTATGCGCTCGAGGCGCTGGAGCGGCATGGCGCGGTGCGGGGCGGCTGGCTGGCGGCGCGGCGCATCTGCCGCTGCCATCCCTGGGGCGGACATGGCCACGATCCGGTGCCGGGTTCGGAACAGCCGCAGGACTGACGCCGCGGCGCTTTTCATGCTAATCAGGGCGCGCAAGCCCGACGAGGACGAATGATGCGGGACGATATCGCCAGCGAGACCGAGAATTTCGACACGGCCGAGGAAATCCACCCGCTGTTTCGCGGCGCCCCGTCCTCGACCGAATTCCGCAAGCTGCGCAAGCGCCTGGTGCGCGAGACCCGCGCCGCGATCGAGACCTATGACATGATCCGCCCCGGCGACCGCTGGCTGGTCTGCCTGTCGGGCGGCAAGGACAGCTACACGCTGCTCGCCGTGCTGCACGAGCTGAAATGGCGCGGGCTCTTGCCGGTCGAGCTGCTGGCCTGCAACCTCGACCAGGGCCAGCCCGGCTTTCCCGCGACCGTGTTGCCGGAATTCCTGACCGACCGGCAGGTGGCGCATCGCATCGAATATCAGGACACCTATTCCATCGTGAAGGAGAAGGTGCCCGAGGGGCGGACCTATTGCAGCCTGTGCTCGCGCCTGCGCCGCGGCAACCTCTATCGCATCGCCCGCGAGGAGGGCTGCCAGGCCGTGGTGCTGGGCCATCACCGCGACGATATCCTGGAAACCTTCTTCATGAACCTGTTCCATGGCGGCAGGCTGGCCTCGATGCCGCCCAAGCTCCTGAACGAAGAGGGGGATCTGAACCTGCTGCGTCCGCTGGCCTTCGTGGCCGAAGCCGATTGCGAGCGGTTCGCCCGCGCCATGAACTATCCGGTCATCCCCTGCGACCTCTGCGGCAGTCAGGAGGGGCTGCAGCGGATGCAGGTCAAGAAGCTGCTGGACGAATGGGAAACGCGCGCGCCCGGCCGGCGTCAGGTCATGTTCCGGGCGCTGATGAACGTGCGCCCCTCGCATCTGCCGGACCCGAAGCTGTTCGACTTCACGGCGCTGATGCCGGATGCGTCGGATTTTAGCGAAAAACCCGTGCCGATCCTGCGCGAACATTAACCGAACGAAAAGCGTCGCGGGCTAGTCTGCAAGCCGGACAACAGATTCGGATCTGGGCATGGCTTACGGAATCACCGCCGCGGCGGCGCGGCTGACACGGCTGGTCAAGAGGACGGGCGCCGGGCAGGACAGGGCCCGGCTGGCGCTGGTGCTGCGGATCGAGAATGTCGAGACCCTGCGCCTGGGCCTTGGCCCGGCGCTGCTGGAACAGATGCTCGACCTGCTGGCGCGCCGCCTGGTCGCCGAGTTGCGGCTGCTGCCGCAATCCCGCGCCCCCGGCTCGCCCGAGATCCTGGGCCTTTTCGCCATTGGCCGGCGGCAGGCGGTTCCCGGATTGCTTGCGCGCCTGCAGACCATCTGCCGCGCCGGGGTCGAACTGCCGGAGCTGCGGATCTGCCCGGTGCTGAACGGGGTCATCGTCAGCGACGAAAGCGGCACCCGGCCGCCGGATGCGCTTTACGCGCAGGGCCGGGCGGCGCTGCAGGGTTGCAGCCCGCTCTCGGTCGCGGGGCAGTTGCGGTTCGTCGAGCTTGGCGCCGAGGATGGCGGGACAGACTCCGCGCCCTTCGCGCTGGAGCGCGTCGCCCTGCTGTTCCAGCCGCAGATCTGCTGCGATACCGGTCAGGTGCTGGCGCTGCGGGCGGTGCCGCGGCTGCGTATCGACGATCGCGACGGCCGTGATCTGGAGGAGGTCGAGCCGCGCCTCGACGACGAAAGCCTGGGCCGGATCGCCGCGCATGTGCTGCGCCTGGCGCTGAGCGCCTTCAAGGGCTGGGACCGGATGGGCGCGCGCGTGCCGCTGCTGTCGCTGCCGCTGTCGGACCGGATGCTGGCCGACCCGGTGCTGGCCGACTCGATCCTGTGGGAACTGGACCGCCAGGATCTCTCGCCCGACCGGCTGGAGATCGAGATCTGCGAGCCCGTCGGCGGCCGCGGCGGGCGGATGCCGGTGTCGGCGAGCCTGCAGAGCCTTGCCGCGGCGGGTTGCGCCATTGCGCTGGGGGATTTCGGCACCGGCAGCGCCGGCTTGGCCGACCTGCGCCGCTTCGGCATCGGCCGGGTCCGCATCGGCCGCGACTTCATCGCGGGTTGCGACCGGCGGGCCGACCAGCAGCGCATGATTCTGGCCATCCTGGCGCTGGCCGAACACCTGCGGCTGAAGACCCTGGCCGACGGCGTCGCCACGCCAGAGGAGAACGCCTTTCTGGCGCAGATCGGCTTCGACGCGGTGCAGGGGCCGGCCGTCCTGCCGCCGCTGGAGCCCGGCGCGGTCGACGATTTCCTGCTGGAGCATGGCCATTCCCTGCCGGCGCCCTTCGATCTGCGGCGCAGGGTCTGACCCGCGCCATGCCGCCTGGTGATCGGTTTGGGCCATGCGGCCGAAATGGCCTGCTTCCCTTGGCCTCGACGCCGCTCTGCCGGTGCCGCGACCGTGGCGCGTCCGCCGGCGCGCGGCCGGGCGCTGCACAGTCCGCTCGGCGGTTTTCGGGCAAATTCCCTTGACCTTTGCCGGTCGCTTCTGTTGAAGCGGCCCGAACCCTCAGGCTGGGTGACGACGAAGGGCTGGTCCGGAATGCAAGACAACAACCGCAACCTTATCCTGGCGATGGTGCTTTCGGCCCTCGTCATGCTCGTCTGGTCGATCTTCTTCGCCCCCGAGCCGGCGCCGCCCGCGCAGGATGGGGCGCAGACCACGACGCAAGGGACCGGGCAGGGCACCACGGGGCAAGGCGCCGCGCCCGGCACGGGCAGTCCGGCGGCGCCTGGCGCCGCGCCGCAGGGCGCCGCCCCGGCTCTGGCGGCCGATGCGGCGACCAGTGCCGATCCCTCGGCCAAGGCCGGCCGGGTGAAGATCGAGTCGCCCTCGCTTGCCGGCACCATCTCGCTGGCGGGGGGGCGGATCGACGATCTGGAACTGACCGGCTATCACGAGACGCTGGACCCCGGTTCGCCCTTCGTGCGGCTGCTTTCGCCCACCGCCAAGCCCGAGCTACAGGCCCAGGGCAGCCCGGTCGCGCCGGGCGGCGACACCCAGCTTGCGGTGCAGAAACCCTATTACGCCGTCTATGGTTGGATGCCCGCCGCCGGCACCGATCCGGCGCTGGTCCCCGGCCCGGCCACGCTGTGGGCCATCGAATCCGGCTCGACCCTCGCGCCCGGCCAGCCGGTCACGCTGCGCTGGGACAACGGCGCGGGGCAGATCTTCCGCCGCATCTACGAGCTTGACGACAAGTTCCTGTTCACCGTGACGCAATCGGTCGAGAACACCGGCTCGGCGCCGTTCTCGGCCGCGCCCTACGGCATCCTCGCCCGCCACGGCAAGCCCGATACCCAGAACTTCTTCGTGCTGCACGAAGGCATCGTCGGCATGACCGACGGCAAGCTTCTGGAGGAGAAATACAAGAACCTGCCCGATCTCGCCGCGCTGCCGGGCGAGGGGCCGGCGCAACTGATCGAGGTCCAGGAAAACGGCTGGATCGGCTTTACCGACAAGTACTGGATGACGACGCTGGCCCCCGCGCCGGGCAATCCCTTCACGGCGGTGGTGAAATACGCCCCCGGCGCCGACATCTACCAGGCCGAGACGCGCATGCCGGTGCAGACCGTCGCCCCCGGCGCCACCGGCACCAGCGCCAGCCACCTGTTCGCCGGCGCCAAGGTTTGGGAGGTCATCAACGGCTATCAGGAAAATCCCGGCATCGACCGTTTCGTCGATTCCATCGACTGGGGCTGGTTCTACTTCCTGACCAAGCCGATCTTCCGCCTGCTGCACTGGCTGCACGGCATGATCGGCAACATGGGCTGGGCGATCATCGCGTTGACCTTCGTGCTGAAGCTGCTGGTCTTCCCGCTGGCGCGCAAATCCTACATCTCGATGGCCAAGATGAAGGAATTGCAGCCGGAAATGGAGGCGATCAAGGGCCGCATCGGCGACGACCGGATGAAATACCAGAAAGAGGTGATGGAGCTCTACAAGCGCGAGAAGGTGAACCCCGCCGCGGGCTGTTTGCCGGTGCTGCTGCAGATCCCGATCTTCTTCTCGCTCTACAAGGTGATCTTCGTCACCATCGAGCTGCGGCATGCGCCCTGGATCGGCTGGATCCGCGACCTTTCGGCGCCGGACCCGTCCAGCCTGTGGAACCTGTTCGGCCTGCTGCCCTGGGCGACGCCGGGACAGGGCAGCTTCCTGCACAGCTTCACCCTGCCGATCCTCGCCATCCTGCTGGGCATCTCGATGTGGATGCAGCAGAAGCTGAACCCGGCCCCGGCCGATCCGGCGCAGAAGATGATCTTCGCCTGGATGCCCTGGATCTTCATGTTCATGCTGGGCGGCTTCGCCTCGGGCCTGGTGCTGTACTGGATCACCAACAACACCATCACAATCCTGCAGCAATACACGATCATGTCGATGCATGGCCACCGCCCCGACCTGTTCGGCAACATCCGCTCCAGCCTGCCGGCACGATCCAAGGCGGCCGGTGACAAGGGCAAGCCCGGGGACAAGGGCGGCAAATGACCGGCCGCATCGCCCGGATCCGCCGGCACCCGATCAAGGCGATCGGCGGCGAGGACCTGCGCCGCACCCGCCTGGCCGCGGCGCGGCGGCTGCCGGGCGACCGGCTCTGGGCGCTGCTGACCGAGGGCGGCGAGCGTCACGCCGGCGACGTGCCGCAGCGTTGGCTGCCCAAGTCCTGCTTCCTGCGCGGCGCCGCATCGGCCGGGCTGCAGGCGGTGCAGGGCGGCTGGGGCGAGGGTGCGGAGGACGGGCGGATCCGCCTGACCCATCCCGACCTGGCCGATCTGGACTTCGACCCCGAGACCGAGGGCGCGCGGCTGGTGGACTGGGTCCGCCCGCTCTGGTCCGAGGGCAAGCCTGGCCCCACCCGTCTGGTGCGGGGGCCGACCGGTTGGACCGATGTGAATCAGCCCTGGATCTCCATCCTGTCGCTGTCGAGCCTGGCCGACCTGGAATCGCGGCTGGGGATGGCTCTGGGCGTCGAACGCTGGCGTGGCAATCTGTGGCTGGACGGCTGGGCCCCCTATGCCGAACGCGATCTGATCGGCCATGTCCTGACCGTGGGCGAGGTCGAGCTGCGGGTGACCGAGACCATCGGCCGCTGCCCGGCGACCAGCGCCGACCCCGCGACCGGCCGCATCGACATCGCCATGCCCGAGGCGCTGGAGGCGCAATTCGGCCATCGCGACTTCGGCATCTATGCCGAGGTGGTGACCGGCGGCGAGATCGCGCTGGGGGACGAGGTGCGGGCATGAAGGTCGCCTTTCCCGTCGCCCCCGAGCCCGATGCCGAGGTGGCCGAGGCGGCGCGCAAACTGTTCGCCGGGCCGGTCGATTTCCTCAAGGGCGTGGTCGCCATGGACGGGCTGCCGCCCGCCGACCGGCCCGAGATCTGCTTCGCCGGCCGCTCGAACGTCGGCAAGTCCAGCCTGATCAACGCGCTGACCGGCCGGAACGGGCTGGCGCGGGCTTCGAACACGCCGGGCCGCACGCAGGAGATCAACTATTTCACCCTGGGCGACCAAGCCTATCTGGTGGACCTGCCCGGCTATGGCTTTGCCAAGGCCCCGGTGGCGGTGGTGGCGAAATGGCAGGCGCTGCTGAAGAACTACCTGGCCGGCCGGCCGACGCTGCGCCGGGCCTTTGCGCTGATCGATTCGCGCCATGGCGTGAAGGATGTCGATCACGAGATCATGAAGCTGCTCGACCGTTCGGCCGTGCCCTTCCAGGTGGTGCTGACCAAGGCCGACAAGATCGGCGTCCAGGCGATGGAGGCCACCGTCGCGCAGGTGCAGGAGGCGCTGCAGAAGCATCCCGCCGCCTACCCCGAGCTTGTGGTCACAAGCTCGGACAAGGGGCAGGGCATCGCCACGCTGCGCGCCATCATCGCCGGTCTCGACTGAATCGAATCTTGACCGGGCCGCTCTGGACTGATCGGCACCGGCGTCCTAGGGTCGGGCGCGACGAACAGGGGCCTTCGATGAGAAAGCAGAAGATGAACCGTGACTGGATCGCCACCGCCCGCACTCTGTCCGAGGCCCTGCCTTACATGCAGCGCTATTCCGGCGCCGTGGTGGTGGTGAAGTTCGGCGGCAATGCTATGGGCGACGACGAGGCCATGGCGGAATTCGCCCGCGACATCGTGCTGATGAAACAGGTCGGCATCCACCCGGTCGTGGTCCATGGCGGCGGCCCGATGATCAACGACCTGCTGGGCAAGCTGGGCATCGAAAGCCGTTTCGTGCGCGGCAAGCGCGTCACCACCCGCGAGACCGTCGAGGTGGTCGAAATGGTGCTGTCCGGCCTGGTCAACAAACGCATCGTGCAGGCGATCAACGATGCCGGCGGCCGCGCGGTCGGCATTTCCGGCAAGGACGACGACCTGATAGTCTGCGAGCCGGACGACCCCGAACTGGGCTTCGTCGGCCGCCCGGTCGAGATGAACGTCCAGATCATCCGCGACCTCTACAATGCCGGGCTGATCCCGGTCATCGCCCCGGTGGCGACGGGGATGGAGGATAACGAGACCTTCAACGTCAACGGCGACACCGCCGCCGGCGCCATTGCCGGGGCGCTCAAGGCCGACCGGCTGCTGCTGCTGACCGATGTCTCGGGGGTCAAGGACGCCTCGGGCGAGGTGGTGACCGCGATGCATCCCGACCAGGTGCGGGCGATGATCGCCGACGGCACCATCGCCGGCGGCATGATCCCCAAGACCGAGACCGCGCTGAAGGCGCTGGAGGAGGGCGTGCGCGCCGTGGTGATCCTGGACGGGCGGGTGGCGAATGCCTGCCTGCTGGAGCTGTTCACCGAACATGGCGCCGGTTCGCTGATCCGCTCGACCGAGCCGCGGGTCAAGCCGCGCGGCTTGCGCCAGGGCGATAGCGGGCTGTAGAATCGGGGCGGCCGGCCCGGCGAAAAGAGTGGTTGCCCGCGCGGCGGAAGCTGTGGCAGGCTCGGTCCCGTTGCCCAACCTTAACCGTATGGCCGAAAAGGCAATTCGATGACCCCTCCCGGACACTGCCGTCTGATCCTGACCCGCCATGCGAAATCGTCCTGGGACGATCCGGCGCAACCGGATCACGACCGGCCGCTGAACGCTCGCGGCCGCCGCTCGGCCCGCGAGCTGGGTGACTGGCTGGCCAGCCGCGGCTATGAACCCGAGGAAGTGCTGTGCTCGACCGCCGAGCGCACGCGCGAAACCTGGGCCGGCATCGCCATGGCGCCGCTGGAGGTGCGGCCGCAGATCCGTTACGAACCGGGCCTTTACCACGCCACGCCCGAGAAGATGCTGGAGATCCTGCGCAGCGCCTCGGCCCCGACGGTGATGATGATCGGCCACAATCCCGGCATCGCCGAATTCGCCGCCATGCTGCCGGCGCGGGCGCCGCTGGACCCGGATTTCCGCCGCTATCCGACCGCGGCGACGCTGGTGGTCGATTTCCAGATCGACAACTGGTCCGAGCTGCGCCCCGCGCAGGGCAGCGTACTGGATTTCGTGCGCATGGATGGGCGCGGCTAGCCCCCCGGCCGTCTCAGCCCCGGGCGGCGGCGCGCATCTGCGTCACCACGCGGGCGGCGAACAGCCGCTCGACATCCTCGCCCCGGCACAGCTTGGTCGCTGGCGTCAGCACCGTGGCCGAGGCGGCGGCGGCGGCCAGCCCCAGCGCCTCGCCGACCGGCCAGCCGCGGGCATGGCCGAGCGTGAAGCCGGCCAGGAAACTGTCGCCGGCGCCGACCTTGCTGACCACCTGCACCCGCGCCGCCTCGGCATGCCAGATGCCCTGGTCGGTGGCGATGATGTTGCCGTCGCGGCCGCGCGCCACGATCACCCCATGCGCCGCGCCCGAGGCGACGAGGCTGGCCGCGAAGGCGGCGGTGTCGGCGCGATAGGGCAGGGGCCGGCCGGCCAGCCCCTCGGCCTCGTCGTCATCCATGCGCAGGATCTCGACCCGGCGGTCGGTGGCGGCGGCGATCTCGGCCAGCGCCGGCCCCGAGGTGTCCACGATCAGCCGTGCGCCGCTGCCGCGCAGCCGCTCGGCCAGCAGGGCGGCAAAGCGGGCCGGCACGCCCGGCGGGTTCGAGCCCGACAGCACCACCAGCGCGCCGGGTCCGGCGGCGCCGGCGGCGGCCTCCAGCGCGGCCGCGACATCGGCCCTGGACCATTCCGGGCCGGGCATGACAAAGCGGTATTGCTGGCGGATGGTGCGGTCGTCCACGGTCAGGGACTGCCGGGTCTCGCCCGGCGCCGGCAGGGTCATCAGCGGGACACCGGTTTCCGCCAGCAGTTCGGCGATGCGCTGGCCGGTGGCGCCGCCAAGCGCGACCAGCGCCGTGCTGTCGCCGCCCATGGCGCGGATCGCCCGGCTGACATTGATGCCGCCGCCGCCCGGGTCGACGCGCGGCGCCGCGCAGCGCAGCTTGATGTCGGGCACCACGCGCTCGGCGGCGGTGGTGACGTCAAGCGCGGGGTTCAGGGTGATGGTCAGGATCGGCGCCTGGTGCATCATTCCCACCAGCGGTCGATGGCGGCGATGTCGTCGTCGGACCAGCCGAAATGATGGGCGAATTCATGGACCACGACATGCGCGACCAGCTGGCCCAGGGTCACGTCGCCGCGCGAGGCCCATTCGTCCAGGATGGCGCGGCGGAACAGCCAGACCGTATCGGGGAAATGCTGCGGCTCGCTGGCGGATTTCTCGGTCATCGGCACGCCGTCGTAAAGCCCGGTCAGCTCCAGCGGGTCGTCGATCTCCAGCTCGTCCAGGAATTCCTCGCTGGCGAAATCCTCGATGCGCAGCACCACCTGCGCGGCGGGACCGGCGAATTCCGGCGGCAGCCCGGCGATGGCCTCGCGCGCCAGTTCCTCGATCATGGCCGCGTCGGGGGCCTCGGCGTCTTTCCAGTCAAGCATCGGCTCACCTCGTCTTTGGTCCCGATATGGACAAAAACCGCCGTTTGTGAAAGAGCGAAGCCGACAGGAGACCTCCCATGACCACCACCCGTTTCGCCCCATCGCCCACCGGCCATATCCATGTCGGCAACCTGCGCACGGCGCTGATGAACTATCTGATCGCGCGCAAGGCGGGCGGCACCTTCATCCTGCGCCTGGACGATACCGACCGCGAGCGGTCGAAGCAGGAATATGCCGACGGCATCCAGCGCGACCTGGAATGGCTGGGCCTGACCTGGGACCGGATCGAGCGGCAGTCGGACCGCCTGGACCGCTATGCCGAGGCGGCGCAGGGCCTGCGCGAGGCCGGGCGGCTCTACGAGGTGTTCGAAACCCCGACCGAGCTGGACCTGAAGCGCAAGAAGCAGCTCAACATGGGCAAGCCGCCGGTCTATGACCGCGCCGGGCTGAAGCTCTCGGCCGAGGACAAGGACAGGCTGCGCGCCGAGGGCCGCGACGGCTACTGGCGCTTCCTGCTGGATCAGGAGCGGATCGAGTGGACCGACGGCATCCTGGGCGACATTTCCATCGACGCGGCCAGCGTTTCCGACCCGGTGCTGATCCGCGCCGACGGGCAGGTGCTTTACACCTTCGCGAGCTCCGTCGATGACGCCGACATGGCGGTCACGCATATCGTGCGCGGCGCCGACCATGTGACCAATACCGCGACCCAGATCCAGATCATCCGCGCGCTGGGGTCCGAGCCGCCGGCCTTTGCCCATCACAGCCTGCTGACCGGGGCCCAGGGCGAGGAGCTGTCCAAGCGCCTGGGCGTGCTGGCGATCAAGGATCTGCGCGAAAACGGCGTGGCGCCCGAGGCGCTTCTGTCGCTGATGGCGCGGCTGGGCTCCTCGCAGCCGGTTGAGTTGAGGATGTCGCTGGACGAGCTGGCCGAGGGGTTCGAGCTGTCGCAATTCGGCGCCTCGCCGACCAAGTTCGACGCCGAGGATCTGTGGCCGCTGACGCGCGAGGCGAACCAGGCGCGCCCCTTTGCCGAGGTCAAGGACCGCATTGCCGCGCTTGGCGTGCCCGATGCGCTGGCCGAGCGGTTCTGGCGCGTCGCCTCGCAGAACATCACCAAGCTGGACGATCTGGCCGGCTGGTGGGAGATCTTCTCGGAAGGCGCCGAGCCGCAGGTCGATGCCGAGGACGCCGATTTCATCGCCGAGGCGATGAAGCTGCTGCCGCCGCCGCCCTATACCGAAACAAGCTGGGGCGAGTTCACCAATGCGGTGAAGGCGGCGACCGGCCGCAAGGGCAAGGGCCTGTTCATGCCGCTGCGCAAGGCCCTGACCGGCCAGCCGCACGGGCCGGACATGTCCGAGGTGATGCCGCTGCTGCAGGTGGTGCGCGCCCGGACCTGACGCCGCCGCTAGTTCACGCAAAAAGGCCGCCTTGGGCGGCCTTTTTCATTTCGGGATGCCGTGCAGCCAAGGGTCGGGCCCATTTGGCTGTTTTGTTGCGATCCAGCGATGGCGCGCTATCGCCAAGGGGGACTCCGGCGCCAATCTGGCGGCAGGAACAGTCGCCCCGGCGGGGAGGAATCCGGTGACGGACGGCGGATTCACAACCGGGCGGGCGCAGTACAGCGCGCCCGCCCGGTCAGGTTTGAACAGGTAACAAAGAACCGCTTACCAAGTTTAACAAACAACCACTTACGGAACACCGCCTGTATGCCCTGCCGGCGTGAGGAAGGGAATATGTCCATAAGTTAGGTATTGTTTGCTGACCTAATTTCGGCAGTGCGATGATTTCCCGGGCATCACGGCCGGCGGTTGCGCAAAACCGCCTGCGGCGGAGGTGTCGGTCCCCAGGGTCGGCCGTCGGCCGCCCCCTCAAAAAGCGCGATTGGTCCATGTTCGCCGTGGCGCGTTCCGCCGCCGAAGGCCGGGTGGGCGGCAGCGGAAAGCACGCTCATCCGCTGCCGCTTTCCGCCGGCGGTGCCGGCCGGCTTTCCGCCTGCCGGATCGCCCGCAACAGCGCCAAAACCCGCCTTCCTCCTTGCTATGGGCGGCGAAATCCCCTAGCTAGCGCGCTGAAACAGGCGGGGGCGCGGGGCAAGGGCTTCGTCGCCGGAATGGAGGGCTGGCCTTCCTGCCGCGGCATGGTTGGATGAAGGAAGACAAATGCAGGTCAAGGAAACCCAGAACGAAGGGCTGAAGCGGGGCTACGAGTTCACCCTGCCGGCGGCCGATCTGGCGACGCAGGTGGATGCGAAGCTGAAAGAGGCACAGCCCGAGGTCGAGATGAAGGGCTTCCGCAAGGGCAAGGTGCCGATGGCGCTGCTGAAGAAGCAGTTCGGCCAGCGCGTCATTGGCGACGCCATGCAGGAAGCCATCGACCAGGCGCTGCGCGCCCATCTGGAGAAATCCGGCGACCGTCCTGCCGTCCAGCCGAAGATCGAGATGGTCAATGGCGAAACCTGGAAAGAGGGCGACGATGTCGTCGTCACCGTCGCCTACGAGGCCCTGCCCGAGATCCCGGAAGCCGACCTGTCGGGCATCGAGCTTGAGCGGCTGGTCGTCTCGGCCAGCGACGAGCAGGTGAACGAGGCGCTGGAGAACCTGGCCAAGAACGCCCAGTCCTTCGATGACCGCAAGAAGGGCAGCAAGGCCAAGGACGGCGACCAGGTCGTGATCGACTTCAAGGGCATGGTCGATGGCGAGGCCTTCGAGGGCGGCACCGCCGAGGACTATCCGCTGGTGCTGGGCTCGGGCAGCTTCATCCCCGGCTTCGAGGAGCAGCTGGTCGGCGCGAAAGCCGGCGACGAGGTCAAGGTCGAGGTCAAGTTCCCCGAGGAATACGGCGCCCCGCATCTGGCCGGCAAGGATGCCGTCTTCGAGACCACGGTGAAGGCGGTCAAGGCCCCCAAACCGGCCGAGCTGGACGACGAGCTGGCGAAGAAATTCGGCGCCGAAAGCCTGGACGCGCTGAAGGGCCAGATCCGCGAGCGGTTGGAGGCCGAGTTCAAGGGCGCTTCGCGCCAGGTGCTGAAGCGCGCGCTGCTGGACAAGCTGGACGCGCTGGTCAAGTTCGACCTGCCCGAATCGCTGGTCGAGGCCGAGGCGCATCAGATCGCGCACCAGCTCTGGCACGAGGAGCACCCGGAGGAGCACGGCCATAACCATGGCGAGATCGAGCCCACCGAGGAGCACAAGTCGCTGGCCGAGCGCCGGGTCCGCCTGGGCCTGCTGCTGGCCGAGATCGGCCAGAAGGCCGAGATCACCGTGTCGGATCAGGAGATGACCCAGGCCGTGCTGCGCCAGGCCCGCCAGTTCCCGGGCCAGGAACGCGCCTTCTTCGAGTTCATCCAGCAGAATCCGCAGGCCCAGCAGCAGCTGCGCGCGCCGATCTTCGAAGACAAGGTCGTCGACCATATCGTCGAAGGCGCCAAGGTCGCCGACAAGGACGTGACCAAGGAAGAGCTGGAAAAGGCCATCGAGGCGCTGGACCAGGCCTGATCCGGTCCCGCCATCCATGCGAAAGGCCGGCCCCTCGGGGCCGGCCTTTTTCCATGCAGGGAGAGCGGGCTGCGGCGGCTGCAGGATCCGGAAAGCGGCGCTTCATCGCGCCGTGTCCCGCCGCGACAGCCAGCGCCTGCGAAGCTCAAAGCCGGTGGGTGCGCGGGTCGTGGTCGGCCGGGCCTTCGGGCTCCGGTCCCTCCATCGGGTCATGCAGCAGCGGGTCGTCGCGCAGATCGGGCATATGCGCGCCGTGCCGGTCATCCGGCTGCGGATGGCGCGGCCTTGGCGTATCGGCCTCCTCGCGGCCCTGTCGGCCGAAGATGCCCTGAGCCAGAGCGGCGGCATCGCCGAACTCCTGCATGATGGCCGTGGCCTGACCGGCGACCGAGCGGAACCCGGCCATGGCGGAACTGACCGAACGCATGACGCTTTCGACGCCCTGGGCCAGGCTGGCGGTATTCGCGTCGACCTCTTGCATCAGGCTCTGGCGCGGCTGCCGGCGGGGGCGGGGCCGGCCGCGCTCGGCCTCGGCACGGATGCGCGCGGCTTCGCGGGCCGCTTCGGCCTCGCGCTGAAGGGTGCGCCGGCGCATGGCCTCGCGCTCGGCCTGGTCCATCTCGGCGAAGCGCGGGGCGAGGCTGCCGCGTCGCCGGGGCGGCTCGTCTTCCGACAGCAGGTCGATGACCCGGCGGGCCGCGATCACCGTGCCGGCGGTCAGTGCCGCCGCGGCCAGGGTGGTGCCGCCCCAGGTCAGCCATTTCGCACCGCGCGACGGGTGCGGCCAGGGGCGGGTGCCATCGGGCGAGACATCGCCATGCGGCGGGATGCGCCGCGACTCGTGATGGGCGGCAGGGCGGCGATGGCCCTCGGGCACCGGGCGGGGGCCGAAGCGGGTTTCGCTGGTCACGTCGGCTTCGGTATGGTCTGCGGGCGGCTCGTCCTGGGAGCGCATGGCGGGAATTCCTTTCGCGATGGGGCGCTTGGCGACTAAACCCCGCAACCCGCACGAATGTTCCGGCCCCGGCGGGGCTTGTGCAAGCGCATTCTGCGCCGGCCAGCGGACATGAAAAAACGCGCCGGGTCGCGGCGCGTTTTTCCGGTTCGGTGGGAAGGCGCGATCAGTTCGCGGCTTCGTCCTCGTCGCGACCGGCCGAGCCGATTTCGTCGAACAGTTCGGCGATCTCGAAATCGGCGGCGGCATCGGCTTCGGCGGCCAGTTCCTGGATCGACTTGCCCGAGGCTTGCAGCTCGGCTTCCTCGGCCGAACGGGCGATGTTCAGCTTGATGGTCACGTCGACTTCCGGGTGCAGGTGCACGCGGACCTCGTGCAGACCCAGATCCTTGATCGGACCGGTCAGCACGACCTGGCGGCGCTCGATGGCGAAGCCTTCGGCATTGGCGACATCGGCGGCGTCACGCGGGGTGACCGAGCCGTAGAGCGCGCCGGCATCCGAGGCCGAGCGGATGATGACGAAGGTCTGGCCGTCCAGCTTCGCGGCCAGCTTCTCGGCCTCGCTGCGGCTTTCGTCGTTGCGGGCGGCGAGTTCCGCCTTGCGCTCATCAAAGGCCTTGATGTTGGCTTCCGAGGCACGCAGCGCCTTGCCCTGCGGCAGCAGATAGTTGCGCGCGAAGCCCTCTTTGACCTTCACGACTTCGCCCATCTGGCCCAGCTTGGCCACACGTTCCAGCAGGATGACTTGCATGATCGTCTCTCCTTACTTCACGGCATAGGGAAGCAGGGCGAGGAAGCGGGCGCGCTTGATGGCGCGCGCCAGTTCACGCTGCTTCTTGGCCGAGACGGCGGTGATGCGCGAGGGCACGATCTTGCCGCGTTCGCTGATGTAGCGCTGCAGCAGACGGGTGTCCTTGTAGTCGATGGCGGGGGCGTTGTCGCCCGAGAAGGGGCAGACTTTCCGGCGGCGGAAGAAGGGTTTGTTGGCCATGATCCTGGTTCCTTTCCCTTAGTTCCGGTCGTCGCGGTCGCGACGCTCGCGGCGTTCGCCGCGGTCGCCGTCACGGTCGCGGCGCTCGCCACGGTCACCACGATCGCCGCGCTCGCGCTCGTCGCGCTTCTGCATCTGGATCGAGGGGCCGTCCTTGTGCTCGTCGACGCGGACCGTCAGCACGCGCATGACGTCGTCATGCAGGCGGGCCAGGCGCTCCATCTCCTGCACGGCGGCCGAGGGCGCGTCCGAACGCAGGAAGGCGTAATGGCCCTTGCGGTTCTTGTTGATCTTGTAGGCGAGGGTGCGCACACCCCAATATTCGTTGTCGACCACCTTGCCGCCATTGTCGGCGAGAACGGTGGAGAAGTGTTCGATCAGCCCCTCGGCCTGCGTGTTCGACAGGTCCTGGCGGGCGATCAGCACATGCTCGTAAAGCGGCATGTCTGCACCTTTTTTCAGGGCGCACTTCAACGGCGGGACAACCCTTCCGCGCCCCGCCACGAGAGGCTGCGCCGGTTTCGCATTTGCGGAAGGATGCGGCCTTATAGCGATCATGCCGCCGGATGCAAGGCAAAACGCCCGCAAGGCCCGCATATTCGCCGGTGCGGCGACACTGTTTCCGCGCCGCGGCGAAACACGAAATTGTCAGGAAAATGCAAGGAAACCTTTGTTGATATTGGGGCATTTCCTGTGGGAACCGTTCATGAGAAATTTAATCAGGAGTCCAGCATGAAAGCCGTCTTCACCTCTTTCGCCGCGGTTGCCGTCCTTGGCGCCGGGGCCGCCATGGCCGCGCCGGTGCAGTATGATTTCGACCCGGCGCATAGCCAGGTGGTGTTTGACTACGATCACATGGGGTTCTCGACCAGCACCGGCATCATCAACGGCGTGACCGGCAAGCTGATGCTGGACGCCGAGAACCCGGCCAATTCCAGCGTCGAGGCGACCATCCCGCTTTCCGGCCTGCGCACCCCCTCGCCTGAGCTGGACAAGCACCTGTTCGGGGCGGATTTCTTCAACACCGATGCGGCCGGCGCGGTGGCGACCTTCAAATCCACCAAGGTCGAGCTTGATGGCGACAAGGAGGCCAAGGTCACCGGCGATCTGACGCTGAACGGCGTGACCAAGCCGGTGGTGCTGGATGTGGACCTGAATCAGGTCGCCGCCCATCCGATGGTCGGCAAGGAGGCCGCCGGTTTCGACGCCGAGGCCGAGATCAAGCGCAGCGAGTTCAACCTGGGCAAGTTCGCCCCGGCGGTCGAGGACGAGGTGGAGATCAAGATCACCGTCGAGGCCGTGAAGGCCGAATGAGCCGCCCGAGGGCGACATGAGGAAAGGGGCCGCACGGCCCCTTTTTTCTTTTTCTCCAGCCTGTTGGAGACTCTTCCTGCAGCGAAGCCCAAGCGCCGCGCGCCGGCCCTGTGATGCCTCTGCAGGGCGCGGCGTGCCTTGATCTGGGTCGCGGTTCCGCCTTGCCGGCCGCGGATGCAGCGGCTAATCCCCTGTCATGCTGCCGCAGGACCGCCTTTCCCAGATCGTCGAGCGTTTCGAATATCTCGAGGCGCTGCTCAATGCCGGCCCGGCGCCCGACGAGATCGCCGGCATCAGCCGCGAATATGCCGAGCTGAAGCCGGTGGTGGCGCAGATCGCCGAATGGCGCGCGGCTCTGGGCGGCATTGCCGAGGCCCAGGCCATGCTGGCCGATCCCGAGATGCGCGAGCTGGCCACCGACGAACTGGGCCGGCTGCGCGACCTGCTGCCCGGGCTGGAGCATGCGCTGCGCATCGCGCTTCTGCCGCGCGACGCCGCCGATGCCCGGCCGGCGATCCTGGAGATTCGTCCCGGCACCGGCGGCGAGGAGGCGGCGCTTTTCGCCGGCGACCTGCTGGCGATGTATCGCCGCTTCGCCGAATCGCAGGGCTGGCAGTTCCAACTGCTCGAACTGGCCGAATCTGACCTGGGCGGCGTGCGCGAGGCGGTGGCGCGGATCGCGGGCGAGGGGGTCTTCGCCAAGCTGAAATACGAATCCGGCGTGCATCGCGTCCAGCGCGTGCCGGAAACGGAATCGGGCGGCCGCATCCACACCAGCGCGGCGACCGTCGCCGTGCTGCCCGAGGCCGAGGCGGTCGATATCGACATTCCTGCCGGCGACATCCGCATCGACACCATGCGCGCCAGTGGCGCCGGTGGCCAGCACGTCAACACCACCGATTCGGCGGTGCGCATCACCCACCTGCCGACCGGCATCGTGGTGACCAGCAGCGAAAAATCCCAGCACCAGAACCGCGCCAATGCCATGGCGGTGCTGCGGGCGCGGCTTTACGACATGGAGCGGTCGCGCGCCGATGCCGAACGTGCCGCCGACCGCAAGTCGCAGGTCGGCTCGGGCGACCGCTCCGAACGCATCCGCACCTATAATTTCCCGCAGGGCCGGATGACCGATCACCGCATCGGGCTGACGCTTTATTCGCTGGACCGGATCATGCAGGGCGAGATCGGCGAGATCGTCGATGCGCTGACCGCCCATGACCAGGCGGCGCGGCTGGCCGCGCAGGGAAGCTGATCCCATGGCCGCCGCGCCTTCCGGTGCCGAGGCCCTGCGCCGGGGCGCCGCGCTGCTGGCCGATGCCGGGGTGCCCGGCGCCGCCGAGGATGCGCGGCTGCTGCTGGCCCATGCTC
Organism: Paracoccus simplex; assembly: GCF_042648325.1. Lineage (NCBI taxonomy): Bacteria > Pseudomonadati > Pseudomonadota > Alphaproteobacteria > Rhodobacterales > Paracoccaceae > Paracoccus > Paracoccus simplex. Next base: position 78,993 of record NZ_JBHRXE010000016.1, read on the forward strand.
TGGACCTGCCGCGCCACCACCTGGCCGCCGCGCTGGCCGCACCCTTGCCGCCCGAGGCGCTGCGTCGTTTCGACGCAGCCCTTGCGGCCCGCGCCGCGCGTCAGCCAGTCAGCCAGATCCTGGGGCGCCGCGCCTTCTGGAAGCATGAATTCCGCGTGACCCGCGACACGCTCGACCCGCGCCCCGAGACGGAAGCCCTGGTCGAGGCGGCGCTGGCCGAGCCCTTCGCCTCGGTGCTGGATCTGGGGACCGGCACGGGCGCCATCCTGATCTCGCTTCTGGCCGAACGGCCGGGCGCGCGCGGCGTGGCGACCGACATCTCGGCCGCGGCGCTGCAGGTGGCGCGGGACAATGCCGGGAGGATAGGGGTTGCCGCGGATTTCATCGAATCCGACTGGTTCGCGCGGGTCGAGGGGGAATATGATCTGATCGTCTCGAACCCGCCCTATATTGCGCTGGCCGAGATGGATCACCTGTCGCCCGAGGTTCGCGAATGGGAACCGCGCGGCGCCCTGACCGACGAGGCGGACGGGCTTTCCGCCTATCGGGCCATTGCCGCCGGCGCGCCCTTGTATCTGCGGCCCGGCGGCCGGCTGCTGGTCGAGATCGGCTCGACGCAGGGCCGGCAGGTGGCGGCGCTGATGCAGGCCGCGGGACTGGTGCAGCCGCGAATCCTGCCCGATCTGGACGGTCGCGACCGGGTGGTCGCCGCCCGCAAGCCCACCTGAGCCGGCAATGATCCGCGTGTTTTGCGGCATTCGACGAAATTTTCGCTTGTAAGCGGCGCGGCGGCGTGTTTATTCGCAACTGTGACGGGGGCGCTGCCCACGCACGGGTCAGCTATACTCAGATAACCCAGAAATTCCCTGGTAAAGCGGGAAACGGCCCTGCAGCCGCAACCCGGTCTGGCACCCGCCTTCGAGATGACCCCAACCTCAGCCGGCCGAAGCCGGACGAAAACTGACAAACAAGCTGATGAGATCATCCAAATCCCGTTCGCGTAACAAGTCGAACCGACAGCGTTCGCTGGGCAATATCGTCAACCGCGTCTTCGATTCCTCGGGCCCCGAGGGCAAGGTGCGCGGCACGCCCCAGCAGATCATCGAGAAATACCTGACGCTCGCCCGCGACGCCCAGCTTTCCAATGACCGGGTCGCCGAGCAGAGCTTCCTTCAGCATGCCGAGCATTACACCCGCCTGCTGGGCGAGGCGCAGCGCGAACAGGCGGAGCGTCAGAACCAGCAGCACCAGAGCCGCGACGACGATTTCCAGGACGGCAACGGCCAGACCGAGAACGGCCACGGCCAGAACGGCCAGCGCTATGAGCACCGCCAGGACCGGCCGGACCGCCAGGAGCGGCACGAACGCCGCGATGAGCGCCGCGACGACCGGCGGGAGGACCGCCGCGAAGAGCGTCAGACGTCCCGCCCCGCCGGCCCGGCGGAATCGGGCCTGCCGCCGGTGATCGCCTCGGACGAGGAAGCTGCCGGTCCGGTCGAGACCCCCGAGGCCGCTGCGGCCGTCGAGGCGCCCCAGACCGCCGAACCCGCTGCGGCGGAAACGCCGGCCGAACCGGCCGCCCCGGCCCGGAAACCGGCGGCCGAGAAGCGCGCCGCTGAAAAGCCTGCCGCCGCTGCTGAGGAACCCGCGGCCGAGACCGGCGAGG
>NZ_JBHRXE010000016.1:80687-96833 GCF_042648325.1 Paracoccus simplex
GGCGAGGCCGCGCCCGCGCCGCGTCGGCGCACCCGCGCCGCAGCCGCCGGCGCCAGCACGACGCCGCGCGCGCCGCGCAGCCGCAAGAAGCCGGCCGAAAAGGCATCCGGCGAATAAGCCTCAGCGCGGCGCGGCGGCCAGTCCCCGCGCCAGCGCGCAGAACTGTTCCAGGCCGATCTCCTCGGGCCGGGCGGTCGGGGCGATGTCGGCGGCGACCAGCAGATCCTCGATCGCCGGATGCAGCCCCTTCAGCGAGGCGCGCAGCATCTTGCGGCGCTGGTTGAAACCCGCCGCCACCACCCGGTTCAGCACCGCCGGATCGGCCGGAAACCGCGGCTCGGGCAAGGCGGTCAGTTGCACCACCGCCGAATGCACCTTGGGCGCCGGCACGAATGCCTCGGGGGGCAGGGTCATGACGATCCGCGCCTCGCTGCGCCATTGCGCCAGCACCGCCAGCCGGCCATAGGCCTTGCCGCCCGGCCGGGCCACGATGCGCTCGGCCACCTCCTTCTGGAACATCAGCGTCAGCGACTGCCAGAAGGGCGGCCAGGCCGCCGGCGTCAGCCAGCGGATCAGCAGCTCGGTGCCGACATTGTAGGGCAGATTCGCCACGATGCGGATCGGCGGCGTCAGATGCGCCAGCGGATCGACCTCCAGCGCATCGCCGTGGACGACCTCCAGCCGGCCCGGATAGGCGGCGGCGATCTCGGCCAGGGCGGGCAGGGCGCGCTCGTCCTTTTCGATGGCCAGCACATGCCGCGCACCCTCGGCCAGCAGCCCGCGGGTCAGCCCGCCCGGCCCCGGCCCGACCTCGATCACGTCGCAGCCCGACAGATCGCCGGCCGCGCGCGCGATCTTGGCGGTCAGGTTCAGGTCCAGCAGGAAATTCTGCCCCAGTTGTTTCTTCGCCCGCAACTCGTGCCGCGCGATCACCTCGCGCAGCGGCGGCAGCCCGTCGATCGCGCTCATCGCCGGCCCGCCATGTCATGGGCCATGCGCAGCGCCGCGATGACGCTTTGCGCGTCGGCGATGCCCCGGCCGGCGATGTCGAAGGCGGTGCCGTGGTCGGGCGAGGTGCGCACGAAGGGCAGGCCCAGCGTCACGTTCACGCCGCCGGCGAAATCCAGGGTCTTGATCGGGATCAGCGCCTGGTCGTGATAGGCGCAAAGCGCCGCGTCATAGCGGGCGCGGGCCGCGGGGTGGAACATGGTGTCGGCGGGCAGCGGGCCGGTCAGGCCGAAACCCGCGCCGCGCAACCGGGCGATCAGCGGCGTGATCCAGCGGGTTTCCTCGTCGCCGATGACGCCGTTCTCGCCGGCATGGGGGTTCAGCCCGGCAATGGCCAGCCGCGGAGCGGCGATGCCGAAATCGCGGCGCATGGCGGCGTCGGTGATGCGGATCGCCTGCTCCAGCAGTGCCGGGGTCAGCGCCTTCGGCACCTCGTGCAGCGCGATGTGGATCGTCACCGGCACGACGCGGCAGGGCGGCTCCACCGTGGTCGAGGCCAGCATCATCGCCACCGGCACATCGCCCGCCAGATGCGCCAGATATTCGGTATGGCCGGGAAAGGCGAAGCCGGCGCCGCGCTTCAGCGCCGCCTTGCTGATCGGCAGGGTGCAGATCCCGCCGGCCGCGCCGGACAGGGCCAGACCGACGGCGCGGGCAATCACCTCGATCACCGCCCGCGCATTGGCGGGATCCGGCCGTCCGGGCACCGCCGGCGCCGGAAAATCATGGCGCAGAACCGGCAGCAGGCCCGGAGCCACCGGTTGCGCCAGCGCATCCACCTCGGTCCAGGCGGTTCCTTCGGGCAGATGCCGCGGATCGCCCAGAAAGACGAAGGGCACGCCCGAGGCCAGCGCCTTGGGCGCCAGTTCCGGGCCGACGCCGGCAGGCTCGCCGCAGGTCAGGATGATCGGCCGCGCTTCCGTCATTGTCTCTGTTTTCCAAATCCTTTCGGGGGCCCGGGGGCGAGGCGCCCCGGGTCCGCCTTGCCCGGGCTCACGGCCGGCGGATGATGGCATTCGAGCGCAGCTCGGCCAGATAGCTCTCGGCCGCCTGTCCGACCTTGCGGTTGAAGATCATGTTGCGCACCTCGTCGCGGCCGGGCAGCGCATCGGGATCGGGGGCCGCGGCCTGTCCGTCCTCGGCGCCCTCTGCCCCTCCGGCCGTGACCGGGACGGCGGCCGGCGAGGTTTCGGCGGCCAGCAGCGCCGGTTCGCGCTTGCACAGCATCAGCAGCGTTACCGCGCCGCCATAGCTGATCACCGTCGATTCGTTGTCGTCCAGCACCGCCAGGCGCAGCGCCTCGCCGGTCGGGATCTGGCCCTGCGGCAGGGTCTGGCGCTGGATCTGCTCGGCCGGCAGGCCGCGGGCATGGACGAACAGATCGGCGCAGCTGTCCGAGACGGCGGCGATGCGGTTCGCCTCCTCGGCGCTCGACAGGCGGAAGCGGACGAAATCCAGCACCTGCTCGCGGGCGCCGGGGCGCAGCGTGCCGCGGGTGTCGCGCAGGAAGAACAGCACCACCGCGCCCTGAACGGTCAGCGGCTGGCTGATCTGGCCCGGTTTCATCGACAGAATGATGGGCTGCAGCGCCGGCGGCAGATTGGCCAGCGGCGTCCAGGGCAGGCGGCCGCCGCTTTCTGCCGAGGGCGTCGCCGAATAGCGCCGGGCCGCGGCGGCGAAATCGCCCTCGGAGCGCACGTTCTGCACCAGCGATTCCGCGATCTGCATCGCCCGCGCCTCCTCGCCCGGCGGGGCGGGGATGATCAGTTCGGACAGCGCGACATGGGTGGTGCGCGGCGTCTCGATGATCTTCTGCAGTTCCTGCTCGATCTCGGCATCGGTGACCCGGACCTGCGGCACCACGCGCTGGCGCACCACCTCGCGCCAGACCACGCCGGCCGAGATGAAGTCGCGGAAGGCTTGGCGCTCGACGCCGGCGCGGGCCAGTTGGCCAGTGAATTCCTCGACGCCCAGATTGGCGCGGCCGGCGAATTCCGCCAGGCCGGCGTCGATCTGCTCGTCGCTGGGGGTGATGCCCATCTGCCTGGCCGCGGACAGCCGCAGTCGGTCGTCGATCAACGCCTTTTCGGCCGAGGCCGGATCGGATTCGGGGGCCCGCAGCAGCTGCATGAAGCGCACGCGCTGGTCGAGCTCGTAGCGGGTGACGGCCGAATCGTTCACATAGACCAGCGGCTGGAACGGATTGCCCTGCGCAAGGGCCGGGGAAACCCCGTTCCCGGCCAGCATCGCGGCCATCGCCGCCCCCAGAAGAATTCGCCGCATCAGCTCCCTCGCCGCATGGTTTTGCCGGACATTAGCGCAGGCAGGCGCGACGCGCCACCGTTCCCGGGCCGGCCTTTTGCTGGCCGAAGCCGCCCAGGCGGATGCCCAGGTCGAAACTGGTATCGGGCCGCAGCTCGTCCGAGGAGGTGAAGCGCCGCTGCACCGACATTTCCACGGTGACGCATTCGTTGCGGTATTCCAGCCCCAGCTGCGCCTTTTGTGCGCGGTCGGCGGTGAAGTCGTAGCGGGCCTCGGTCGTGGCCCACCAGCCCTGCGCCATCTGCCAGCCCCCGGCCATGGTCAGTTCCGAGACGTCCCGCCGGCGATTCTCGCTTTCATCCGAATCGAGCCAGAGATAGCCGGCCGAGACCTGCAGGCCGGGCTGGAACCAGCCCAGCCGCAATTCGTTGCGGCTGATCGAGAAACTGTCGTCGAACAGCGCCCGGTTCACCAGCGCCAGCCCGTTCGCGCCCTGATAGGTGGCCGAGAGCAGCCAGTCCGAGCGCGTCTTGCCCTGCGGGCCGGTGAAGGCCGGGTTGTCGGATCCGTCGATATAGGCGAAGGCCGGGTCCGGATCGGTGCGGAACACACGGCCGGCGGTCAGGCCGATCGACCAGCCGGTCGGGTCGATCCGGGTCCAGCTCAGGCCCAGATTGGCGCGGAAGCCCGACTCGCGCGCGTCCCAGCCGGGAAAGCGGTCCAGCGAGAACAGGTTGCCCTCGTCGAACTCGATCAGCCGGCTGTCCTCGTTCGGCACGTCGTCCTCGGCCTCGCGCTCGGGCGACCAGATCAGCTGCGCGACCGGCTCGATGATATGGGTGACCCCGCCGGAATGACGCGCGAGCGGCCAGCGCAGTTCGGCCGCCAGCGTCGGATCGGCGCGCATCACCCAGTCCTCGTAATCGCTGTCCTGGTTAATGCGATAGAGGTCGGCATCGACCCGGCCTTCGACCTTGCCCAGGACGCCGCCCGGCAGGATCTCGCTGCGCTGCCAGTCCAGGCCGACCGAGCCGCGCGCCATGTCGCGGCCGACCTTGTCCGCAGAGGAAGAACGGCGATGCGCGTGCAGCGACCATTCCAGGCTGGCGATGCCGCCGATGCGGTCCGGGATCCAGCGCCGCTTCCACAGCGCATCGGCCACGACCGAGGGGGTGAACTCGTCCGGCTCGTCGTCGCGCAGAGATTCGTAATTGCCGATCCGGGCCATCACCATGCGGTCGCGGCGCACCCGGTCCAGGGTGATGCCGCTCCACAGCCGGTCGGCGTCCGAGATGTCGTAATCCAGCAGATAGGCGCGGTTGCTGGCCATCTGGATCTGGAAGCCCAGCAGGTAGCCGCGCGGCAGCTCGAAGCGACCGGCGCCGAACAGGTAGCCGCGGGTCTCGCCCTGCTCGATGTCGTCGCGCGAGACGGCGCCGTTCCACTCCATGGCACCGTTGTGGAAGGCCTGGCGATAGCGCAGCTCCAGCGTCCGGGTGCGCGAGGCGGCGACATAAGGCGTCACCGTCAGGTCGGCATGATCGCCCAGGGTGATGAAATACGGCAGCTTGATGCCGAAGCCGAGCCCCGAGGTGGTGCGGAACTGCGGCCGCAGGAAACCCGTCATCCGCTCGACGGTCGGGTCGGGCGCCGTCAGCCAGGGCAGGCTGGCGATCGGCAGACCCAGGGCGCGGAACTGCGGGTGGTCGAAATGCAGCTTGCGGGTGCGGGTGTCGTGGGTGATCGAGCGGGCGCGGATCTCCCATAGCGGAATCGGGTTTTCGGCGCAGATCTGGCAGCTCGAGGCGACGACATTGTCCAGCCGGGTCACGGCGCCGTTCTCGCTGCGGCGCATCTGCCGCGCCGCCAGCTGCATCTCGCGCGCCAGAACCAGCCGGGCGCCGCGCAGGATGCCGTCCTGCATGTTCGGGTCCAGCTGCGCGCTGTCGGCGATGACGATGGTTTCCTGCGGCGTGCCGGCGCGGGCGGGCTCGGTCAGGTGGATCGGTCCCTCGATCACCGCCGAACCGGTGTCGTTGTCGTAGATCACCCGCGAGGCGATCAGCCGCGCGCCGCGATGCCAGATCACCACGCCCCCCGAGGCGGTCAGCCGGTTCTCGGCATCCAGCGTCACCTGGTCGGCCAGCAGCGTGGCCGGGCTGGCCGCGTCCCCGTCGCCGCTGCCCTGGATGCGCACCGAACCGGGCCGCGCCACCGAGGGCGTCTGCGAGGCCTCGGTGCCGTCGGCAAAGCGGGCATTGCTGTCGGAATCCTCGGTCGGCGCCAGCGCCGGACCCGAGGGCCCCTCGAACAGGCTGCCGGTCTCGCCATAGATCGGCAGGGTCTGGCCGTCGGGGGTCAGGCTCTGGCCCAGGGCGATGCCGGGCAGGCCCAGCCCCGGCAGGACCGCCGCCAGCAGGGCCGCGCGGGCCGTGCCGCCGCCGTTTTGTCGCTTGCGCGCCATCAACCGTCCTCCAGCCGCAATAATGCCCCCAGGGCAAGGAACAGCGCCACGATGGGCGGCGCCCAGCCGGCCAGCACCGGCGGGATGCCGCCATTGTCGCCCAGCACCTGCGCCAGGTTGCGCAGGAAGAACAGCGCGATGCCGCAGCCGAAACCGGCCAGCACCAGAAGCCCCATCTTGCGCCCGCGCATGTGCCGCATGGTGAAGACCGCGGCCAGCGCCACCATGGCCGCCATCAGCAGCGGCCGCGCCAGCTCCATCTGGAACCAGACCTTGTGGCGCTGGGCGGAAAAGCCGGCGCGCTCCAGCCCCTTGATGAAGGCCGGAAGCTGCCAGATCGGGATCGCCTCGGGCTTGCCGAAACTGTCGCGGATGCGCGCGGCGGTCAGGTCGGTCGGCAGCGTCAGCTCGGCCGCGGTGCGGGCCATCGCCTCGGGATTGGGCTGGGTCAGCGGCCATTCCTTGACCTCGCTGAGCAGCCAGGCCCCCTCGGTCAGCCGCGCCTGGCGGGCGTCGATGCGGCGGGTCGGTCCCTGGTCGGGCGCGAAGATCATGAAGGTGGCGTCGTAAAGCGTGGTGGCGTCGGCGCTGGCCCGGCTGGCCTGGATCACCACCTGGCCCGGGGTCTCGGCCCCGCCCGGCCCGGTCATCGGCAGCGCCTGGCGCAGCCAGACGGCGCTGTCGCCGACGCTGATCGTCTGACCGCCGCCGCTTTTCATCCGCGCCACCGCGTCGTCATAGCGTTTCGAGGTGCCCGCCACCATCGGGTTCAGCACCGCGACCGACAGGATCCCGACCAGCGCCGCCGTGACCGCCGGCGCCGCCAGCACCCGCAGGGCCGAGCGGCCCGAGGCCCGGATCGCCACCAGTTCCGAGCTGCGCGACAGGCTGAGAAACAGCGCGATCCCCGCCAGAACCGTCATCAGCGGCAGGATGGAATAGAAGCTGGCGGTGATGTTCAGAAGCGACAGCACCGCCGCGCCGGACAGGCCGATATTCTCGTCCGAAAAGCGGCGGATCTGCTCGACGATGTCGATCAGGAACAGGATGGCGCCGAAAATGGCGGCGATCAGCACGAACATGCGCAGGAAGCGCCGCGCCACATAGGCTGAAAGGATCATGCCGCGGCCCCCCCGCTCTCGCTGCGCAGCCGGCGCGGCCGGGCGGCCAGCCACAGCACCGTCACGCAGGCCGCCGCCCCCAGCAGCGGCGAGACATATATCAACGGCCAGCGCGAGGCGTCGCCCGCCACCTGGTTCTCGGCCGCGGTGCTGAGAAATTGCACGACGATCAGCGCGATCACCGCCCAGATCACCTGCCGCCAGACCCCGAAGCGGCTGAACCCGCCCAGAAGCAGCATGGCAAAGCCCAGCATCGCCGCCACCGGCGCCTGCAGCGGCTTCGCCAGCCGCTCATGCGCCTCGGCCAGGGCCTTGTCGGCGGTGGCGCCGGTGGCGGCCAGCAGTTCCGGGTCGGGGTCCAGCAGCCGCAGCGTCGGATAGGCACGCAGGTCGCGCTTGCGGCTGACCGCCGGGTCGATCAGCAAGCCGAGGTCATAGGCCAGCTCGGAAAAGCGGGTGACCGACAGGCTTTGCCGTTCGCCGGTGCGGCGCAGGTTCTGCACCATGCCCTGCATCATCACCAGCCGCGGGCCGGCATCGGTGCGGACCAGCAGCGCCTCGGTCGCGGTATAGGTGGTCTGGTTCGCGGGGTCGCGCGCATCCTCGAGGAAGAAATAGATCAGCCGGCCGTCGGCCGCGATCTCGCTGATGTACAGCGTCACGCCGCGCACCGGGTACTGGAAGCTGCCGGCGCGCAGGAATTGCGCGGTGACGTTCTGGGCGATCTCGGCCTGGCGGTCGGTCAGCCGCCCGCGCGCCATCGGCACCAGCGCATGCACCAGCAGCGCCACCATCAGCGCCACCAGCACGCCGAAGACGAGGACCGGCCGCGCCAGCCGCCAGGGCGACATGCCCGCCGCCTGCATCGCCACCAGCTCGGATTCCGAGGCCAGCCGGTTGGTGCCATAGGCGCTGGCGGCGAAGGCGGCGATGGGCAGCACGGCCGAGATCACCAGCGGCAGGGTCAGCGCGGTGAATTCCAGCACCACCAGCGCCGTCTGCCCGTCCGAGATCAGCTGCTCGAACAGCGACACGGCGCGGTTGATCCAGTAAACCGAGACAAGCACCAGCGCAAAGAACCCGAACAGGGTCAAAAGCTGCGACAGGATGTATCGGTCGATGCGGGGCATGGGGGCTTTCAGCGGCTCGGATCCAGATTGATTAGCGGCTGCGCGGGGATTGGGAAAGCCCCGGCTCTGGTCAAGGCGGGGTTGCGCGACTAGTTTTCGCCGAAGACGGATCAACGCGAAAGGCAGGATCATGACGCACCCGGTCGAAATTTCCTTCACGGCGACGGACCTAACCGAGCTTGCCTCGCGGCCGGGCCGGATCGCCATCCTGGTGCCGCAGACCGGGCGGCTGCCGGGCGGGCTGCCGCGCGGCACGCGCGAAGCGGCGGTCCGGGCGCTGGAATCCGAGGCCTGGAAGGCGGTGAAACCCGGCAAGGCGCTGGAACTGGCCTTTCCCTCCGGGCTGAAGGCCGAGGCGCTGCAGCTGGTGTCCCTGCCGCAGAATGCCGACACGGCCACGGCGCGCGCCGCCGGGGCGAGCATCGGCGCGAAACTGGGCAAGGCCGATACGCTGGTGGTGGCCGGCAACCATCCGCGCGCGGCCGAGGTGGCGCTGGGGCTGGCGCTGCGCGCCTATGATTTCTCGGCCTACAAGACGAAGCCATCCGGAAACGGCGCCGGCCCGGGGAATGGCGTGCCCGAAGGCGACGCGCCGGCCGAGCCGGCCGTGACCACCAGCCGCAGCGGGGCGGCCGAGGATGCGCGGCTGTCGGATGCGGCCGATGGTGGCGCCCGCGCCGCCGAATCGGCGCCCGGTGCCAAGCCGCGCGGCAGGGTGGTGTTCATGCACAAGGATCCCGAGGCGCTGGCCCGCGCGGCCGGCGATGGCGCCGCGGTGGCCGAGGGCGTGTTCTTCACCCGCGACCTGGTGAACGAGCCGGCCAACGTGCTGACCACCAGCGATTTCGCCGACCGGCTGCTGGCCATGCGCGAGCTGGGCCTTGAAGTCGAGGTACTGGAGGAGGACGAGCTGGCACGGCTGGGGATGCGGGCGCTCTTGGGCGTGGGGCAGGGCTCGGAAAGCCCGTCCAAGGTCGTGGTGATGCGCTGGAACGGCGGCGGCGAGGCGGCGCCGCTGGCGCTGGTCGGCAAGGGCGTGGTCTTCGACACCGGCGGCATCTCGATCAAGCCCGCCGCCGGCATGGAAGAGATGACCATGGACATGGGCGGCGCCGGCGTGGTCGCGGGCGTCATGCGGACCCTGGCGCTGCGCCGGGCGCGGGCCAATGTCGTGGGTCTGGTCGGCCTGGTCGAGAACATGCCCGACGGTCGCGCCCAGCGTCCCGGCGACATCGTGAAATCCATGAAGGGCGACACGATCGAGGTGATCAACACCGATGCCGAGGGCCGGCTGGTGCTGGCCGATGTGCTCTGGTACGCGCAGGACCGCTTCAAGCCCGCGGCGATGGTGGATCTGGCGACGCTGACCGGGGCGGTGATCATCGCGCTGGGCCATGACAATGCCGGCGTGTTCTCGAACGACGACGCCTTCGCCGATGCGGTGCTGGCCGCCGCCAAGACCGAGGGCGAGGGCGCCTGGCGCCTGCCGCTGGGGCCGGGCTATGACAAGCTGATCGACTCGCGCCTGGCCGATATCAAGAACACCGGCGGGCGTGCGGCCGGCTCGATCACCGCGGCGCAGTTCCTGCAGCGCTTCGTGCGCGAGGGCACGCCCTGGGTGCATCTGGACATCGCCGGCGTGGCGCTGCCGCCTTCCGAAACGGCGCTGGCGCCCAAGGGTGCGAGCGGCTGGGGCGTCATGACCCTGGACCGGCTGGTGCGCGACCGCTTCGAGGGCAGGTGATGGGCTCGGCCCTGTTCTATCATTTGACCCGTTCGGGGCCGGGCCAGCTCTTGCCGATGCTGATCGGCAAGAGCCTGCAGGCCGGCTGGCGGGTCGAGCTGCGGGGCAGGGACCGCGCCCGCCAGGTGGCGCTGGACGAGACGCTGTGGCTGGGCGAGGGCTTCCTGCCGCATGGCCTGGCCGGCGGGCCGCATGATGCCCGCCAGCCGGTGTTGCTGACCGTCGAGGGGCAGGCGGCGGCGAATGCGGCGCGCTGCCTGATCGCGCTGGAGGGCGTCGAGGTCTCGGGGGCGGAATGCGCGGCGCTGGAGCGGGCCTGCATCCTGTTCGACGGCAACGACCCCGAGGCGCTGGACCGCGCCCGCGCGCAATGGCGGGCGCTGACGGCCGAGGGCGTGCCGGCGGAATACTGGTCCGAGGCCGGCGGCCGCTGGGAGCGCAAGCAGTAAGGGGGGCGCTGCCCCCCGCGCGTGCCGCGCTCCCCCCGGGGTATTTGGAAAACGGAGAAAGCCGTCAGCGTTCCAGGATCAGGCGGTTGCCCTCGATGCTGACGCGGGCGAAGCGCGACAGGTAGGACATGCCCATCAGCGATTGATCGAGATCGCTGCGCAGCACCATGGCCGGGACGCGGCTGTCGTGGATTTCGCCCAGGGTCACGCTGTCGAGGGTGACGGGCGCGGTCTCGATGATGCCGTTCGCGGTCCGGGCCTGGCCGACATAGCCGAGGCTGTCGGGGTCGATGCCGACGCGCCCGGCGTCGCGCGGCCCCAGCGCGATGGTGGTGGCGCCGGTGTCGATGACGAAGCGGACCGGGATGCCGTTCACCTCGGCCGTCAGGTGGAAATGGCCGTCATTGCCCAGCGGCACCTCGACCCGGCCGCCCTCGAGCATCCGGGCCTGCGGCGAGACGGTGTTGCGGATGTCCTCCCACAGGCCGGCCAGTGCCAGGGCGCCCATGAAGATCAGGCCCCAGGCCGCCGCCTGGCGCAGGGTCTTGCCCGGCCGGGCGCGCAGCTCGACCAGCAGGAAGCCGCCCACCGCGACGAGCAGCAATACAAGATAGGCCGTGCGGCCGAATTCTTCGCCCATCAGAACAGTCCCGTTCCCTTGAGCCCGTCGATCACGAACTGGATCGAGAGCGCCGCCAACAGCATGCCGAAAAGCCGGGTGACCACCATGGTCCCGGTGCGCCCCAGCAACCGGGCGATCGGCCCCGCCATGGCGAAAAGCGCCGCGGCGATGCCCAAGACCGCCAGCATGGCCAGGTGGATCATCAGGGTGTGAACCGGACTCTGGTCCTGTCCCACCAGCAGGATCATGGTCGCCAGCGCCCCCGGCCCGGCCAGCAGCGGCGTCGCCAGCGGAAAGACCGACGGGTCGTCGTCATCGTCCCGGGCCTGGCCCTCGCGCCGTTCGGTGCGCCGCTCGAACAGCATGTCGAGCGCGGTCAGGAACAGCAGCAGCCCGCCGGCGATGCGAAAGGCCGGCAGCGAGATGTCGATGCCCTGCAGGATCGCCTCGCCCGCCAGACCGAACAGCGTCATCAGCCCCGCCGCCACCGCCAGCGCCCGCCAGCCGATTCGGCGGCGGCGTTGCGGCGCCATGTCGCGGGTCAGCGCGATGAACAGCGGCACCAGCCCCACCGGGTCGATCACCACGAAAAGCGTGACAAAGGCGCTGACGATCTGAACAGGGTCCATGGTTTCCGCAATATGGCCCGCTTCATGCGCGGGGGGAAGCGCGGCGGCGCGTCAATGCGTCCGATCACGGAATTGGGGGTTTCGTGAGGCGCGTTCCGCACCTATATCGGGAAGCATGTGAAGACACGCAAGGCTTTCGGGCCCTGCCACGGAGGTAAAGACATGCACGCACCTTCACCGATGGCGCTATTGCTGATCGCCATCGTCGTTCTGGTCCTTTTCGGGCGCGGCAAGGTCTCGTCCCTGATGGGCGAGGTCGGCAAGGGCATCACCGCCTTCAAGAAAGGCGTGAAGGAAGGCAGCGAGGAAGGCGATGCGGCGGCGCGCAGCGAGGTCAAGGAGGTCGAGATGAAGACCACCGACGACATCGACCGTGCCCGCGCTGAGCTGGCCGCCGAGCGCGCCAAGTTCGAGGCAGAACGTGCCCGGACGGCGGCCGACAGCTCGCTGCGCGACGTGACGCCGAACGACACGACCAAGCTCTGATCCCCCGGTCCGGCGCGCATGTTGGATATCGGCTGGAGCGAGCTTCTGCTGATCGGCGTGGTGGCGCTGATCGTCATTGGCCCCGAGGACCTGCCCAAGCTGTTCCACACGCTGGGCCGGATCACCGCGCGCGCGCGGTCGATGGCGCGCGAGTTCAGCAGCGCCATGGAGGATGCCGCCAAATCCTCGGGCCTGGATGACGCGGCCAAGACGCTCAAGGACGTGAACACGCTGACCTCGAAACGCGGGCTTGGCCTTGACGCGCTGGAGCGTGCGACCGAGCGTTTCGAGAAATGGGATCCGCTGAACCCCAAGGATCAGGCCGGCAAGGCGCCGCTGCCCGATCCCGCGGCGCCGAAGCCGGCTGCCCCCGCGGCGAATGGCGGCGACGCGCCCGCCGCCCCGCCCGCTGCGGCCCTGCCGCCCGCGCCGGGCGTCGTCGCCCCGCCGGTCGCGGCCGAAGAGGCGCCGGAGACCGCCGACGGGCGCCGGCGCCTGCATGCGGTGCGCCGCTCGGACCGCGCGTGACAAGACTGACAGGAGAGGCCGATCCGTGGCGACAAAAACTGCCAAGCCGGACGATATCGACGATTCCTCCGCGCCGCTGATCGAGCACCTGAAGGAGCTGCGCACCCGGCTGATCTGGTCGGTGCTGGCCTTCGTGGTGGCGATGGTGCTGTGCTATTTCGTCTGGAACCCGATCTTCGACTTCCTGACCCAGCCGATCTGCCATGCGCTTGAAAAGCGCGGCCAGACCTGCGGCCTGATCCTGCTGAAGCTGCAGGAAGGCTTCTTCGTCGCCATGCGCATCGCCTTCTTCGGCGGTTTCGTGCTGGCCTTTCCGGTGGTCGGCTATCAGCTGTGGCGTTTCGTGGCGCCGGGACTCTATCGCAGCGAAAAGAACGCGCTGCTGCCCTTCCTGGTCGCCTCGCCGGTGATGTTCCTGCTGGGCGCGGCCTTCGCCTATTACATCATCCTGCCCTGGGCCTTCGACTTCTTCCTGGGCTTCCAGCAGGGGCCGCTGGCGCTGCCGGACGATCCCGCCGCCGCAGCGACCGCTGCGACCGCCGCGGCCGGGGCCGCCGTGGCGCCGGCCGATGCCGCCAAGGAACCCTGGGCCGGCATCGTTTTCCAGGGCTCGGTCGAGGAATACCTGACGCTGACCACCAAGTTCATCCTGGCCTTCGGCCTGTCCTTCCAGCTGCCGGTGGCGCTGACCCTGATGGGCAAGGCGGGGCTGGTGTCCTCGGAAGGGCTGGCCAGCGTGCGCCGCTATGCCGTGGTGGTGATCCTGGTGCTGGCGGCCATGGTGACGCCGCCCGATGTCATCAGCCAGATCGTGCTGTTCTCGGTGATCTACGGGCTTTACGAGACCTCGATCTTCCTGGTGCGCCGCATCGAGAGGAAGCGCGCGCTGGAGGAGCAGGCCGATGTCTGATGCGGTGCTGAACCGAATCGCGCAGGCGCTGGAGCGCATGGCGCCGCCGCCGGCGCCGGAACCGAGCTTCAGCGAGGCGACGGCTTATGTCTGGCATCCCGACCCCGACCGGCTGGAGCCGGTCGAAGAGGTCAACCGCGTCGATCTGGTGCAGCTGATCGGCATCGACCGCGCCCGAGACACGCTTCTGGCCAATACGCTGCAATTCGCCCGGGGCCATGCGGCGAACAATGCGCTGCTGTGGGGCTCGCGCGGGATGGGCAAGAGCTCGCTCGTGAAGGCCGCCCATGCCGAGGCGGTGCGCCAGGGCCTGCCGCTGGTGCTGGTCGAGATCGCGCGCGAGGATCTGGGCACGGTCGGCCGGCTGCTGGCGATCCTGGGCCGGGCGCGGGACCGGCGCTTCCTGCTGTTTTCCGACGACCTGTCCTTCAGCCATGACGACACCCAGTACAAGTCGCTCAAGGCGGTTCTGGATGGCGGCATCTCGGGCCGGCCGTCCAACGTGATCCTGTACGCCACCTCGAACCGCCGCCACCTGATGCCGCGCGACATGATCGACAACGAGCGTTCGACCGCGATCCATCCCGGCGAGGCGGTCGAGGAGAAGGTGTCGCTGTCGGATCGCTTTGGGTTGTGGCTGGGGTTCCATCCCTGCTCGCAGGACGAATACCTGGCCATGGTGCGCGGCTATTGCGATGCCTATGGGCTGCAGATCGCCGAGGACCAGTTGCGCGCCGAAGCCATCGAATGGCAGGCGACGCGGGGCTCGCGCTCGGGGCGGGTGGCCTGGCAGTTCTTCACCGATCTGGCCGGCCGCAACGGCATCGCGGTCTGATCCGCAAGCGGCTTTCATGCGAGCGCCCGCCCCGGTTTCCCGAAGGCGGGCGCGCTGTTTTTTCGGGGTCCGCCATGCGACGGGGACGGCACGGAAAAACTTGCGGAAAACTGTTCGAGAGCCCTTGACGCCCCCAGCCGCCCGCCGTAAATCGCACCCACTCCGTGGCGGAGTAGCTCAGCTGGTTAGAGCAGAGGAATCATAATCCTTGTGTCGGGGGTTCAAATCCCTCCTCCGCTACCATTTCCCCCTGAACATCGCAGGTGATACGGCCGCCTTCAGGTGGGGTGCCGGGATGTCAGGCCGCCTTGATCAGCACGATGTCATTGCCGCGTTTGCGGTCGGCCGGCAGGGCCTCGTATGCGTCATGGCTCGCCGTCACGATCAGCCGCGCCGCATCGCCCTCTCTGGCCGCCCTCAGGTTCTGCGCGCTGGTCTTTTCCAGATCGGCCAGGGTGATCGCCAGCGGCGTGGCGATGAACAGCGATTTCAGCTCGAAGACCTTGGCGATATAGGGGTCGTAACCCTCGATGGTCCAGCTGGTGCCGGCCGCGGCGCCCTCGGCATTGACGATCAGCGGCAGCGACCATGCGCCCTGCGCGTCGGTGGTGGCCTCGACCTTCTGCGTCACCACCCGCACCCCATCCTCGAACACGTCGGACCCGACCAGCGTGGCGACGATCTTGCCCCCGGCGATGGGGGCGAGGCTGGCGTCGATCAGCAGGCCCCGGACTGTGGCTTTGTTCGGCATGTCTTGCTCCCATGCTCATGCGAAAAACGCCGCCATTATGCGAAGGATCGGCGGCGGTTGCAGGCTGGGCGGAAGCAACGCGCGCTGCGGCCTAAAGCGCGTCCGCAGCCAGAATGTCGCGGCTCTGGCGCCAGAGGTCGGGCGTGGTGCCCTCGGTCTCGCGGAAGACCCGGATCAGATGCGAGGCGTCACAGAAGCCGGTTTCCTCGGCGATGCGGGTCACGGTGCGGTCGGTGCGCGCCAGCAGCATCCGGGCCTGTGCCAGCCGGATGCGGATCGAGGCATCGGCGGGCGGGATGCCGAGGTCGGCGTTGAAATGCCGCTCCAGCTTGCGCCGGCCGACGCCCAGGTCGCGGGCGATGCGGGCGATGGGCAGGGGCGCGTGCAGGTTCTGCTGCATGGCCAGCAGGGCGCGGCGCACCAGCGGGTCGCGGGCATTCAGCTCCAGCGGCAGGCCGGGCTGGGGGCGGTCGCCCTCCATCGGCTCGTCGATCATCAGGATCGACAGCGCCTTGCGTGCCGCCGCCCGGCCCAGGTGGCGGTCGATCAGGAAGGCCGCCAGATGCGCGGCGCTGACCCCGCCCGAGCAGGAAAGCCGGTCGCGGTCCACGACGAAGATCTGGTCCGAGACCGGGCGCATCTTCTCGAACTCGGCCAGGAAATCCTGGTGGTGGAACCAGCTGACGCAGCAGCGGTAACCGTCCATCAACCCGATCCGGGCCATGGCGAACACCCCGGTGCAAAGCCCGCCCAGCGACACCCGCGCTGCCGCCGCCCGGCGCAGGAAGGCGGCCTGATCCGGCGAAAGGCCGGGGCCGCCGTCGATCAGCCCGCCGACGGTGATGATGTAGTCGAAGCGCGCCGGGTCGCCCAGCCGCTCCTCGGGTTCGATGCGCATCCCGCAGGAGGACTGCACCGGCGCCATGTCGGGGGAAAGCACCCGCCAGCGGCAGCGGATCGGCCGCGAGCCGTCGCCGTCATCGGCGGCCAGGCGCAGCACGTCCACGAATGTGGCAAAGGCCGACAGCGTGAAACGCGGGGTCAGCAGAAAGCCGATGCGCAGCCGCGGCTGGTTCGGGTCGGGTGAGGCGTCGTATTCGGGCATGTCGCGATTCGTCCACGGCTGGCGTCGCGATCATGCCATGTTTTGCGCGATTATCCAGTGCCTGCATGGGGCAGGGCGATCACTCCTTGGTGGCCAGCACCA
>NZ_JBHRXE010000016.1:96886-117079 GCF_042648325.1 Paracoccus simplex
TTCGCGCGCCTCCTCCTCGTCCTCGTCCTCCAGCGCCGGGGGATCCTCGCCGGCCAGGAAGTTGCCGAACTTCTCCAGGCCGGGGATGTGATCGGCCAGCACGCGCATGACCACCAGCAGCGGCACCGCCACGATCATGCCGAGCACCGACCAGAGCCAGGCCCAGAGCGCCACGGTCAGGAACACCACCACCGTATTGAGCTGCAAGCGGCGCGAGACGAAATACGGAGTGATGAGCTGGCCTTCCAATGCGGTCAGGCCCAGATAGGTCAGCCCGACCATCAGCGGCGTGAACAGGTCGTCATGGACGAAAAGACCGACCAGGGTCGCGATGATGATGCCGGTGACCGACCCCAGATAGGGGATGTAGTTCAGCAGGAAGGCGGCCAGCCCGAACAGCAGCGGACTGGGCATGCCCCAGGCCCACATCGCCAGGCCGATGGCGACGGCAAGGCAGGCATTGATCAGGGTGATGGCGCCCAGATAGGTGCCCAGGCTGTCCTCGATCTCGCGCAGCGCCAGATAGGCGGCGCGCTTTTCGCGCATGCTGTCGAAGCTCTGCACGATCTTCAGATAGAGCAGGTCGCCCGAGGACAGCAGGAAGAACAGCAGGAACAGCGTGAAGATGATCTGGCCGACGAAGGCCGGGCCAAGGTTCAGCACGCTGGCCAGCGTCGAGGTTTCCGGGGTGGCGTTCACCTCGACCTCGATCTGCTGGTCGGGCGGCTGCGGCGTGCCGGGGGCGGGGACCGCGCTGAGCGTGCCGGTCAGCGTCGCGTCGGGCGGCGTGGCGTCCGGCGCGGCGGCGGGTTCGGGCTTGGGCGCGCCGCCGCCGGCAATCTCGTCGATCTTTTCGGCCGCGCGCTCGATGCCGCGGAAATTGCTGCGCAATTCGGTGAAGCGTTGTTCCAGCCGTTCGGTGATCTGCGGCGCGTTCTCGACCAGCCGGTTCACCGGGCCGGAGATCACGAAGCCGATCACCACCACCGAGACCACCAACCCCAGCGACACGATGGCGGCGGTGACCACGGCGCCGATCCCCAGCCGGTCCATCAGCCGCCGAAAGGGGATGAAGACGAAAAACAGCAGCAGCGCCAGCGTGACTGGCATCAGGAAGCTGCGGGCCTGGGCGAAGAAGCCGAACAGCAGCAGCAGGAAGATGCCGATCACCGCCCAGTTCGCGACACGCGGCAGCGACCGTTTCTCGGCCGGCGCAGAGATGGGGAACATGTGGTTTCTGTCGTCGGCCGGTGTCATGATTCCTCCATGCTTTCCCCGGGGCTTCCCCGCGCGCTGCAGCAGGCGCAAAACGCAAACCCCGCGCCGGGGTTCCTCGGCGCGGGGTTGATTAAGGTTGATCGGAGCCTTGACGCTTACAGCGGATGATCGCCCGAGGCGTCGATGACGCGGGTGGGCAGGCCCAGGGCGCCCAGCAGTTCCAGGAAGGGCCGGGCCGGCAGATCCTCGACATTGGCCATCTTTTTCACGTCCCAGGTGCCGCGGGCGACCAGGATCGCCGCCGCGACCGGCGGCACGCCGGCGGTGTAGCTGATGCCCTGGCTGCCGACCTCGTTATAGGCGTCCTTGTGGTCGGCAACGTTGTAGATGAAGACCTCGCCCGGCTTGCCGTCCAGCGTGCCCTTGACCAGGTCGCCGATGCAGGTCTTGCCCTCGTAATCGGGGGCGAGGCTGGCCGGGTCGGGCAGCACCGCCTTGACCACTTTCAGCGGCACGACATCCAGCCCCTCGGCGGTTCTGACCGGCTGCTCGGAAAGCAGGCCGAGGTTCTTCAGCACCGTGAAGACATTGATGTAATGCTCGCCGAAGCCCATCCAGAAGCGCACATCGGCGTCCTTGTAGCGGGCCGAGAGGCTGTGCACCTCGTCATGGCCGGACAGATAGGCGGTGCGCTTGCCGACCACGGGCAGATCCCATTCGCGGCCGACCTCGAACATCTTGTTCTGCCGCCATTCGCCGCCCTGCCAGGAATAGACCGTGCCGGTGAATTCGCGGAAATTGATCTCGGGGTCGAAATTGGTCGCGAACCAGCGGCCGTGGCTGCCGGCATTGATGTCCACGATGTCGATCGAATCGATCTTGTCGAAATATTCGTCCTCGGCCAGCCGGGCATAGGCGTTGACCACGCCGGGGTCGAAACCCGCGCCCAGAATGGCGGTGACGCCGGCCTTCTCGCAATCCTCGCGGCGCTTCCATTCGTAATTGGCATACCAGGGCGGCGTTTCGCAGATCTTGGCCGGATCCTCGTGGATGGCCGTGTCGATATAGGCGGCGCCGGTCTCGATGCAGCCCTGCAGCACGGTCATGTTGACGAAGGCCGAGCCCACGTTGACGACGATTCCGGCGTCGATCTGGCGGATCAGCCCGGCCACCGCCTTGCTGTCCATCGCGTCCAGCGGATGCGCGGTGAATTCGACCGAATGGCCCTTTTCACGAATGCTCGCGATGATCTTCTCGGCCTTGGACACGGTCCGGCTGGCGATATGCAGCGTTCCGAATTCCTTGGCGTTCTGCGCCACCTTATGCGCGACCACCTGGGCGACGCCGCCGGCGCCGATGATGAGCACGTTCTTGGCCAATTCGTTCTCCTTTTCGGGGGCTGGGAAAGGGGATGGCTTG
Source organism: Paracoccus simplex (assembly GCF_042648325.1). Classification (NCBI taxonomy): domain Bacteria; kingdom Pseudomonadati; phylum Pseudomonadota; class Alphaproteobacteria; order Rhodobacterales; family Paracoccaceae; genus Paracoccus; species Paracoccus simplex. The sequence continues at coordinate 99,524 of NZ_JBHRXE010000016.1, forward strand.
CGCCTGGTCAGGACAGGCTGGCCTGGTAATCGTCGTAGCTGAACCGGCGAACCTCGCGGATCGTTCCGTCCTCGGCCCGGATGGCGATGCCAGGCATGGGAACGCCGTTGAACCAGTTCTTCTTGACCATGGTATAGCCGCCGGCATCGGCGATGCTGATGCGGTCGCCGACCTGCAGCGGCTGCGGAAAGCGGCCCTCGCCGAAGATGTCGCCTGCGAGGCAGGTCTTGCCGGCGATCTGGAAGGGATGCTCGCCGTCCTGCGGCAGCTTCGCCGTCTCGCGATAGATCAGCAGGTCGAGCATATGCGCCTCGATGCTGCTATCCACGATGGCCACGTCCTTGCCGTGATGGATCACGTCCAGAACCGTCACCTCTAGCGAGGTCGAGCGGGTGATGCTGGCCTCTCCCGGTTCCAGGAAGACCTGCACGCCGAAGCGTTCCGAGAACGCCTTCAGCCGGTCGGCCAGCCGGTCCAGCGGATAGTCCTCGCCGGTGAAATGGATGCCGCCGCCCAGGGAGACCCAGTCCAGCTTTTCCAAGAAGCCGCCGAACTCGGCCTCGATCCGGCCAAGCTGCGCGTCGAACAGCTCGAAATCGGCATTCTCGCAATTGTAATGGATCATCACGCCCGAGATGCGGTCCAGCGCCGCCTCCAGCCGGTTCAGATCCCATTCGCCCAGCCGCGAGAAGGGCCGGGCCGGGTCGGCCAGATCGAAGCCCGAGGTCGAGAAGCGCGGATTCAGTCGCAGCCCCATGGCGATGCCGCGCTGCGCAGCCTGCGTCCCGAACCGGTCGAGCTGGCCCAGGCTGTTGAAGATGATCTTGTCGGCGTAACCCAGCGCCTCGTCGATTTCGTGATCGGCCCAGGCGACGGAATAGGCATGGGTTTCCTTGCCGAATTTCTCATGCCCCAGCCGCAGCTCGAACAGCGAGGAGGAGGTGGTGCCGTCCATGAAGTCGCGCATGAAGTCGAAGGCCGACCAGGTGGCGAAGCATTTCAGCGCCAGCAGGCATTTCGCCCCCGAGCGTTCGCGCAGATAGCGGATCCGCTCCATGTTCACCCGCAGCTTGGCAAGGTCGATCAGGTAATAGGGCGTCTGCAGATCGGACATGGCGCGGGTCCCCCGGTTGCGAAACCGTGCTAGGTCAAAAGGAAAGGCTCATTTAGGGCCATGCGCGCCGTTTCGCAAGGAATGGTGACAAGGGCATGACGCGATCAGCGCAATCGCACCGGCTGGCCAGTCCTGACGGATTCATCGGCCGCCAGGCAGACGGCAAGCGAGGAGACCGCGTCCCGCATGTGGCGGCTCAGGTCCATGTTCTCGGCAATGGCGCGGAGCATGAAGGCGGCCTCGGCATCGCAAAGCTGCTGATGGCCGGGTTCTCCGGCCATGGACAGATCGCGGTCGGGTTCTCCGACCCGGTGCAGGCGCAGCCGCGAGGTCTGGGTATGGGTGTCGATATCGTCCGAGCGCGCATCCTCGGCCATGCGGATGCTGACCGCGCCGCGGGGGCTGACCACGTCCTTCACGAAGAAGGCGGTGTCCGACATCATCGGCCCCCAGCCGGCCTCGTACCAGCCCAGCGAGCCGTCCTCGAAAACCACCTGGAAATGCCCGTAATTGTACATCCCGGCCGCGATCTCGTCCGAGAGGCGCAGGCCCATGCCGCGCACCTCGACCGGGGGCGCGTCGGTGATCTGGCACATCACGTCGACGTAATGCACCCCGCAATCGACGATGGGCGGCGTGGTGCGCATCAGGGCCTTGTGCACCTTCCAGGTCGGGCCCGTGCTTTGCTGGTTCAGGTTCAGCCGGAATACATAGGGCCCGCCAAGCGCCCGGGCCTCGGCGATCAGGCGCTGCCAGCTCGGGTGGTGGCGCAGGATATAACCGACGACCAGCTTGCGCCCGGTCTCGGCGGCGGTCTCGACCACGCGGCGCGCATCCTCCACCGTGGTGGCAAGCGGCTTCTCGACGAAGACATGCGCCCCGGCCCGCATCGCGGCGACGGCATAATCGGCATGGCTGTCGGAATAGGTGGCGATCACCGCGACATCGGGGCGCAGGCGCTGCAGCGCCTCGTCGAAATCCTGGCTTTGCGGGATCGCAGCAAGCTCAGGGGGCAGGTCGACCGGGCTGCGGTTGACCAGACCGACCAGCTTGGCCCCCGGCTGCTTCAGCCAGGCCAGCGCATGGCTGCGGCCCATGTTGCCCAGACCGGCGACCAGAACCCGCATGGCCTAGTCGTCCACGATCGACAGGATCTTGGGCAGGGCGGGGCAGGGCAGCAGCTGGTTCCTTGCCACATCCGCCAGCGTGTGATTGTGCAGGAACACATAGACATGCGCCGACAGGCTTTCCCAAAGCCGGTTGGACAGCGTCTGCGCGCGCGACCCCGAGACCCCGCCCGAAGCGCCGGCGCCGACATGCAGCGCGCTGACGGTTTCGTCCACTGCCTCCAGCACATCGGCCACGCGGATGGTCTCGGGCGCCTTGGCCAGCCGGTAGCCGCCGCCCGGGCCGCGCACGGAATCGACCAGCCCGGCGCGGCGCAGCCGCACGAAGAGCTGTTCCAGATAGGGCAGCGAGATGTCCTGACGCTTGGAAATCTCGGCCAGCGATGTCAGGTCGTCGCCCTTGGCGATGGCCAGATCGACCAGGGCGACCATCGCGTAACGTCCCTTGGTGGACAGTTTCATCTTGCCTCTCCTCCCGGCGCAAACCATTGACGACGCGCGAGCCAGGGGCTAATTCCCCCGGCGCCGTCCTTGAATGCGTCTTGCCTATGTCGGGCGCGCTTCCCAGATTGACGATCTAGAGCCGCGACGCCACTGGGTCAAGGAACCCGAGTTTCAAAGGAAGCCCATGCCCGAACTGATTTTCCCCGGTCCCGAAGGTCGTCTCGAGGGGCGCTATCACGCGCAAGCCGCGCGCGACGCCCCCATCGCCATCATCCTGCACCCGCACCCGCAATACGGCGGGACGATGAACAACCGGGTCGTTTACAATTTGCACTATGCCTTCCACCGCATGGGCTTCACCGTCATGCGGTTCAACTTCCGCGGGGTCGGCCGCAGCCAGGGCGAATTCGACCAGGGCATCGGCGAGCTGTCGGACGCCGCCTCGGCGCTGGATTATCTGCAGGCGATGAACCCCAACAGCAAGCATTGCTGGGTGGCGGGCTTCAGCTTCGGCGCCTGGATCGGCATGCAGCTTCTGATGCGCCGGCCCGAGATCACCGGCTTCATCTCGGTCGCGCCGCCGGCGAACATGTATGACTTCTCGTTCCTGGCGCCGTGCCCGTCCTCGGGGCTGATCATCAACGGCACCGCCGACCGGGTGGCGCCGCCCAAGGATACCCATGCGCTGGTCGGCAAGCTGCGCGAGCAGAAGGGCATCACCATCACGCACGAGGAAATCGAGGGTGCCGACCACTTCTTCCGCGACGACGAGGCGCATATGAAGCCGATGATCGACACGGTGCAGGCCTATGTCCGGCGTCGCCTGACCGAGAACACGCGGTGACGGTTGGCCGGCGTCGGTTGATCTGGGCCGGTGCCGGGTTGCTCTTGGCCTGTGTGGCCATTTTGCGGACATTGGTTGCCAATTTCCGCGCAGTCAATTTCCGCGCGGTCCAACAGGGGTGGGTTCCGATTCCCTTCGGAAATGGGCTTGGACGCCGGCTCGATGCCCTTGTCATCGCCGGCGGGTTGGCTTCCTTTCTCTGGCATTTCGGATTGGCGTCCGTTTGGCCTCAGGCGCTTCGTCCGGGTTTTGTCGTTCTCACGGTACTGCTGCCGCTGTGCGCCTACATCATTGGGCCGGCTGGCGATGGCGGTTACAGCCATGCGATGGATTGGCTGCTCCTTGGCGCAGTTCTGGCTTTGCCGGCGTTCATTCTGTCCTGCCTGCTCAGCCGGCTCGCTTTCGACAGGAGGCCCCGATGACCGACCTGACCCGGCGTTTCGCCTTCCTGACCGAGGCCGACCGGCTGAAGTCGGTCGAGCGGGCGAATGTTCTGATGGACCTGTCGCGGCCGGAAAACAGCGCCGAGCACAGCTGGCATGTCGCGCTTTATGCGCTGGTGTTCGGTGCCTCGGACCGGGCCATCGCCATGATCCTGCTGCACGACCTGGTCGAGATCGACACGGGCGACCACCCGATCCACCTGGCCCATGACATGGCCGCCGTGCAGGCGGCCGAGGACGCCGCCGCGCGCCGGCTGTTCGGCATGCTGCCCGGCGGCGAGGCGTTGCTGGCCTTGTGGCACGAGTTCGAGGCGGGCGAGAGCCCGGACGCGCGCATGGCCAAGCGCATGGACCATGTCCAGCCGCTGTTCCAGGTGCTTGGCGCGCCCGAGCCCTTGCCCGATCATGTCGGGATCGTCCGCGACAACATGACATCGGGCCGCGCCCGGCGGCTCTGGGCGGAATGGCCCGAGGCGATGCAGGCGGCGCAGGCCCTGCTGGAGGGCTGCGCGCCCTGCGGCGAACTGGCGCAGCGCCTGGCCTTCCTGGCCGAGGCCGACCGGCTGAAATCGGTGCTGCGCGCCAGCCTGCTTTGCGACCGTTCGCGGCGCGAGAACAGCGCCGAGCACAGCTGGCACCTGGCGCTTTACGCTTTGGTCATGGCGCCCCATGCCGGCGAGGGGGTGGCGATCGGCCGGGTGATCCGCATGCTGCTGCTGCACGATCTGGTCGAGATCGACACCGGCGATGTGCCGATCCATGCGCAGGGCGGCGCGGCGCATCACGGCGCGGCGCAACTGGTCGCCGAACAGGCCGCCGCTGCGCGGATCTTCGGCCTGCTGCCCGAGGCCCAGGGCCGCGAGTTGCGCGCGCTTTGGACCGAGTTCGAGGCCAACGAGACCCGGGACGCGGTCTTTGCCAAGTCGCTGGACCGGGCGCAGCCGGTGATGCAGAACATCGCCTCGGGCGGCGGATCCTGGGTCGAATACCGCGTGACCTACGAGCAGCTGGTCGAGCGCGTGGGTCTGCGCATCGAACGCGGCGCACCGGCGCTGTGGTCCTGGCTCAGCGAAAGCGCGCGGGTGTATTTCCGGAGCTGACATGGGCTGACGGCTGGCCGCGCTGGCTTTATGCGTGCTGGGCTGGCCGCGCTGGATCACGGATTGCGACTGGTGGCGGCGCTGATCGCCGGGGATGACGCGCCAGGCAGCGGTTTCGAGGCGTTCCGCGCCGTTTCGCGGCCCGGGTGATCGGCATAGGCGAGGCACTGCCTTGGTCCTGCCTTGCCTGCTGGCGTTGCGGCTGTCCTTTGCGCACGGCATCCGGCGAGAGGAGCAGCCCTGGCTTTTCCTGCTGCTGGTCGGCCTGACGGTTGGCCGTTCGTTCCTTGGCGTGTGCGAGGGTTTCACCAGTTCCTTCGCGCTGCCGGCGAGCGCTTGCGGGCTGGTGGCGCCGCTGCTTTACGCCTGTCTGTCGAAGTGGGCGCATTGATCGGTATGCGATTGCATACCGGGCTTTCCTTTCGCATTGAATGCCGCTATAGCGCCACCGAGCCGAATCCTAATCGAAGGGACCACCCATGTCGAAGATCAAGGTAGAGAACCCCGTCGTCGAGCTCGACGGCGACGAGATGACCCGGATCATCTGGGACTTCATCAAGCAGAAGCTGATCCTTCCCTATCTGGACATCGACCTGAAATATTACGACCTGGGCATCGAGGAGCGCGACCGCACCTCGGACCAGATCACCGTGGATGCGGCCGAGGCGATCAAGCAATACGGCGTCGGCGTGAAATGCGCCACCATCACCCCGGACGAGGCCCGGGTCGAGGAGTTCGGCCTGAAGAAGATGTGGAAATCGCCCAACGGCACCATCCGCAACATCCTGGGCGGCGTGATCTTCCGCGAGCCGATCATCTGCAAGAACGTGCCGCGCCTGGTCCCCGGCTGGACCCAGCCCATCGTCGTCGGCCGCCACGCCTTCGGCGACCAGTACAAGGCCACCGATTTCCGCTTCCCGGGCAAGGGCAAGCTGACGATCAAGTTCGTCGGCGAGGATGGCGAGACCATCGAGCACGAGGTCTATCAGGCCCCGGGCGCCGGGGTCGCCATGGCGATGTACAACCTCGACGAGTCGATCATCGACTTCGCCCGCGCCTCGATGAACTACGGCCTGAACCGCGGCTATCCGGTCTATCTTTCGACCAAGAACACCATCCTGAAAGCCTATGACGGCCGTTTCAAGGACCTGTTCCAGAAGGTCTACGAGGAGGAGTTCGAGGCCGAGTTCAAGAAGAAGGGCATCCATTACGAGCATCGGCTGATCGACGACATGGTCGCCTCGGCGATGAAATGGTCGGGCGGCTATGTCTGGGCCTGCAAGAACTACGACGGCGACGTGCAGTCCGATACCGTGGCGCAGGGCTTCGGCAGCCTGGGGCTGATGACCTCGGTGCTGATGACGCCGGACGGGAAGATCGTCGAATCCGAGGCCGCGCATGGCACGGTGACGCGCCACTATCGCGAGCATCAGAAAGGCAACCAGACCTCGACCAACTCGATCGCCTCGATCTTCGCCTGGACCGGCGGGCTGAAGCACCGCGCCAAGCTGGATGGCAACGCGGCGCTGAAGAACTTCGTCGAGACGCTGGAGAAGGTCACGGTGCAGGCGGTCGAGGACGGCCACATGACCAAGGACCTGGCGCTGCTGGTCGGGCCGGACCAGAAATGGCTGACCACCATGGGCTACCTGGAAAAGGTCGACGAATACCTGAACAAGGCGCTGGCGGGCTGATCCGCCGCATGGGATTGCGAAGGGCCGGGGGCAACCCCGGCCCTTTTCGCTTGTGGTGGGGCCGCATGGGTATTTGGGAAACGGTGAAGGGGCCGGCGTGGTGTCGGGGATGTGAGCGTTTGGAGAACGAAGAAGACGGACGGTCGTGCAAAGCCGCTTAACAGTTGCGCCGGCTTGCAGTATGGGAGGCGCGAGGCATTATCCCGGAGGTCCGTCATGAAAGCTGCCGTCATCACCTTTCCCGGATCGAATTGCGACCGCGATCTGGCCGTCGCCTTGCGGCAGGCGGGGGCCGAGGTGTCGCGCGTCTGGCACAAGGACGAGGCGCTGCCTGCCGGCACCGACCTGGTCGCGGTGCCGGGCGGGTTTTCCTTTGGCGATTACCTGCGCTGCGGCGCCATCGCCGCGCATTCGCCCATCGCCGGCGCGATCAAGACCCATGCGACCCGCGGCGGTTACGTGCTGGGCATCTGCAACGGTTTTCAGGTGCTGACCGAGCTGAACCTGCTGCCGGGCGCCCTGATGCGCAACGCCGGGTTGCGCTTCCTGTGCCGCGAGGTGGTGCTGAAGGTCGCGACCGCGGCCAGCCCCTTCACCGCGGCCTATGCGGCCGGTGAGGAGATCCGGGTGCCGGTGGCACATCACGACGGCAATTACCAGATCGACGCCGCGGGCCTGGCGGCGCTGCGGGCGCAGGACCGCATCGCCTTCAGCTATGTGCCGGGCGTCAACGGTTCGGTCGAGGACATCGCCGGGGTGCTGTCCGAGAACCGGCGGGTGCTGGGCATGATGCCGCATCCCGAGCGGGCCGCCGATCCGGCGCATGGCGGAACCGACGGCGCGCGGCTGTTCGCCTCGCTGGTTCAGGAGCTTGTCGCGGCCTGACTTGAGTAGCGACCCTTCGCGGATTAGACTTCGTCGATCCCCTTGACGGGGCGATGCCGGAGGCGCATGCGAGAAGAACAGGACTCTGCCGGGTTCCCGGAGGGCAGGGCTGGGTTGACCAGCCGTTGGGGCCTGCGCGGCGCGATCGTCGCGCTGCTGGTCGTGGCCGCGGGCACGATCTGGTTTACCAATGCCTGGCTGACGGCGCGCTTTTCCGAAACCACCCGGGTGCGGACCGAGCTGCGTTCGGCGCTTTACACCGGCAACCTGCTGTCGGAATTGCAGCGCACCTCGGTGGTGCCGCAACTGCTGGCGCGCGATCCGGCGCTGATTTCGGCGCTGATCGGCAACGAATTCTCGGGCACCTCGGCGCGGCTGATCTCGGCGCAGAAGGAGATCGCCGCCGCCTCGATCAAGCTGCTGGACGCATCGGGGCGCGTGGTCGGCTCGACCGATCGCAACCTGATCGGCACGAATTACGTGCAGGAGCCGTTCTTCGTCGAGGCGCTGCGCTCGAAGGACACGGTGTTCACCGTCTCGCCCTCGCCGCAGGGGGCCTATGAATTCACCTATTCCCGCACGGTGGTCGCGGATGGGCGCACGCTGGGCGTGGTCGTGGTCGGCGCCGACCTGGCGCGGCTGGTGCGGTCCTGGGCCGGGATCTATGACGCCATTGCGGTGACCGACAGTTCCGGCCAGATCATCCTGTCGACCGAGCCGCGCTGGCGCGGCCTGACCCTGCCCGAAGCGCTGGCGGTGCGTTCCGCACCCTCGGCCATCGCCCGCGCCTTCCAGGTGACGGCGGACTGGACCGCCACGCCCGCCGACGCTTATGTCCAGGGCCGCGCGGTCATGCAGTCCGAGACCCGCATCCCCTTCCGCGGCTGGAAGATGATCGCCTTCACCACCTATGATTCGGTGCGCGAGCGGGTGAACGCGGTTCTGGCGCTGGTGATCATGGGCTTTGCCATCCTGCTGGCGGCGGTGTTCTATCTGCTGTCGCGCCGGGCGCGGGTCGAATCGGCGGCCTGGATGCGCGAATCGGCCGATCTGCGGGCGCTGAACCTGCGCCTGACCCGCGAGATCGCCGAGCGTGAGCGCATGCAGAAGGAACTGCGCGTGGCCGAGCAGACCGTCCAGCAATCCAGCAAGCTGGCCGCCCTGGGCGAGATGTCGGCAGGTGTCAGCCACGAGCTGAACCAGCCGCTGGCGGCGATGAAGACCTATCTGGCCGGCGCCCGGCTGCTGTTGCAGCGCGGCCGGTCCGATGAAGCGCTGTCGAGCTTCCAGCGCATCGACGATCTGGTCGAGCGTATGGGCGCCATCACCCGGCAGCTGAAATCCTATGCCAGGAAGGGCGGCGAGGCTTTCGAGCCGGTCGATCTGCGCGCCGCGCTGTCCAGCGCGCTGATGATGATGGAGCCGCAGTTGCGTTCGCGCACCATCCGGCTGCAGCGCAACATCCCGCGCTATCCGGTCATGGTCTATTGCGACCGAATCCGGTTGGAGCAGATCGTCATCAACCTGTTGCGCAATGCGGTGGATGCGACGCGCGGCCTGCGCGATCCGGCCATCGAGATCACCGTCAGCTCGGGCTCTCACGCATTCTTGTCCGTGCGTGACAACGGCCCGGGTGTTTCGGACCTGGAAAATCTGTTTGAACCTTTCTTCACCACGAAGAAGCCCGGAGAAGGGACCGGACTGGGCCTGGCGATCTCGTCGGGGATCGCGGCCGATTTCGGGGGCCGCCTGACCGCGCATAATGCGTCGGATGAGGGCGGCCGGGGCGCCGTATTCGAACTTGAGCTGCCGCTGCACGATCCCGGCCAGAAGGCGGGGACCCGGCTGGCGGCGGAATAACGAGAAGAGGTAGAGGCCCATGAGCCGCACTTTGAAGATCGCAGTGGTGGATGACGAACCCGACATGCGCGAATCGATCAGCCAGTGGCTGGTCCTGTCCGGCTTCGACACCGAGACTTTCGCCAGCGCCGACGACGCGCTGAAGGTCATCGGCGCGGACTGGCCCGGGGTGGTCATTTCTGATATCCGGATGCCGGGCATGGACGGCATGGCCTTCCTCAAGCGGCTGATGGGCATCGATTCCGGCCTGCCGGTCATCATGATCACCGGCCATGGCGACGTGCCGATGGCGGTCGAGGCCATGCGGATCGGCGCCATGGATTTCATGGAAAAGCCCTTCAATCCCGAGCGCCTGACCGAGCTGGTCAAGAAGGCCAGCCAGGCCCGGCGCATGACCCTGGACAACCGCGCCCTGCGCCGCGACCTTTCCGAAGGCCAGCAGGTCATGTCGAAGCTGATCGGCGCCAGCCCGGTCATGGACCGGCTGCGCGAGGATATCCTGGACCTGGGCCAGGCCGACGGCCATGTGCTGATCGACGGCGAGACCGGCACCGGCAAGACCCTGGTCGCCCATGCGCTGCATGCTGTCGGGCCGCGCGCCTCGAAGAAATTCGTGCCGATCTCCTGTGCCGCCTACAATGACGAGGTGCTGGCCGCGAAGCTGTTCGGCCCGGTCGAGAACGGCCTGCCCGCCGTCGAGGAGGCGCGCGGCGGCACGCTCTGCCTTGAGGATATCGAGGCGCTGTCCGACCCGTTGCAGGCCCGGTTGCTGGCCTTCATCGCCGATCAGGGCAGCCCGGCCGAGACGCGGATCATCGCCATTTCCAATGCCCGCGGCGAGGGGCGCAAGGCCGAGGATTCGCTGCGTCCCGACCTGTTCTATCGCCTGACGGCGCTGAAGATCACCCTGCCGCCGCTGCGTTCGCGCGGCGAGGACATCCTGTCCCTGTTCACCCGCATGACCGAGCAATTCGCCGAGGAATACGGCTGCGAGCCGCCGCAGGTCACCGCGCAGGAAGCCGCGCAGCTGTTGCAGGCACCCTGGCCGGGCAATGTGCGCCAGCTCATCAACGTCGCCGAGCGCGCGGTGCTGCAGAACCGCCGCGGCTCGGGGTCGATCGCCTCGTTGCTGATGGCGGATGGCGAGGATACGCAAGAGGCCACGACGACCGAGGGCAAGCCGCTCAAGGAATATGTCGAGAGCTTCGAGAAGATGCTGATCGACAATACTATGCGCCGCCACAAGGGCAGCATCGCCGCGGTGATGGACGAGTTGTGCCTGCCGCGCCGGACGCTGAACGAGAAGATGGCGAAATACGGGCTGAGCCGGGGCGATTATCTGTGATCACGGCTGGCCGGGAGGATGCCGAAAACGGCGAATCCCGGCCGCGGGTCTAAAAACAGATTGTAACGACGCCTGCTTCCCCGCTATCTTGCCCCTGTAAGGCGGGCGCCGCAACTTTTGGTTGTCCCTCCTCGACAGTTTCGCAGCGCGTAGCCAGCCGCGACACCCGAAAAGTGCCGGTGGTGCGACGCGCGGAAAATCCTGCCCAAGCCCCACGGGGCCTCTGGGCGACCGTAGATCGCCGCCCGGACCGCCCTCGTGCGGGACGGGCCAAGAAAGGTAAACAGACGCGATGGATCGCGCAATGCAGCTTGATCGGCAACGGTGGCAGGGGCTTTCCCCGGTCGCCGCGATTGCTGCTGGCAGCACGATGCTCGCCGTCCCCTCATGCGGCAGCCAAACCCCGATCCCGCCCCTGCGCGGGCCGGTGCGGCTGCCCGAAAGACGGAAACATGTCAAAGAAAATGCTGATCGACGCCACACATGCCGAGGAAACTCGGGTGGTCGTGGTCGATGGAACGAAGGTCGAAGAATTTGATTTCGAGACCGTCAACAAGCGCCAGCTTGCGGGCAATATCTACCTGGCCAAGGTAACGCGGGTCGAGCCGTCGTTGCAGGCCGCCTTTGTGGATTACGGCGGCAACCGCCACGGCTTCCTGGCCTTCGCGGAAATCCATCCCGATTATTACCAGATCCCCGCCGCCGATCGTCAGGCCCTGATCGAGGAAGAACGCCAGGCCGCCGCGGCGGAAAGTGACGAGAGCGAGAAGCCCAAGCGCAGCCCGCGCCGCCGCAAGGCGCCGAAGGCCGCTGCGGCCGACAGTGGCGATGCCGTCGTGGTCTCGGACGAGATCGCGGGCATGACCGTGGTCGATCTGTCGGAAGGCGAGTCCGCGCCGTCCGAGGAGATCGCCGCCGGGCCGGCCCCGACCGCCGCCGAGGAGCAGGTTGCCGAGGAGCAGGCCGACGAGGCGCATGGCGACGACGCCGCCGAGGATGACGGCATCGAATCCGTCGCCGAGGAGGATGTGGCCGAGGAGATCGCGCCGCCCCGCAAGCCCCGTGCCCGCCGCTACAAGATCCAGGAGGTGATCAAGGTCCGGCAGATCATGCTGGTCCAGGTCGTCAAGGAAGAGCGCGGCAACAAGGGCGCCGCGCTGACCACCTATCTGTCGCTGGCCGGCCGCTATTGCGTGCTGATGCCGAACACGGCGCGCGGCGGCGGCATCTCGCGCAAGATCACCAACGTCGCCGACCGCAAGAAGCTGAAAGAGATCGCCAGCGAGCTGGAGGTGCCGGAAGGCGCCGGGCTGATCATCCGCACCGCCGGCAGCCAGCGGACGCGGACCGAGATCCGCCGCGATTACGAATATCTGATGCGGCTCTGGGAACAGATCCGCGAACTGACCTTCAAGTCCATCGCCCCGGCGCCGGTCTATGAGGAAGGCGACCTGATCAAGCGCACCATCCGCGACATCTACAGCAAGGAAATCGACGAGGTTCTGGTCGAGGGCGATCGCGGTTATCGCACCGCCAAGGACTTCATGAAGATGATCATGCCGTCGCATGCCAAGAACGTGAAGCATTACCAGGATCAGATGCCGCTGTTCGCGCGCTTCCAGGTGGAAAGCTACCTGGGCGGCATGTTCAACCCGGTCGTGCAGCTGAAATCCGGCGGCTATATCGTCATCGGCGTGACCGAGGCGCTGGTCGCCATCGACGTGAACTCGGGCCGGGCCACCAAGGAAGGCTCGATCGAGGACACGGCGCTGAAGACCAACCTGGAGGCCGCCGAGGAAATCGCCCGCCAGCTGCGTCTGCGCGACCTGGCCGGGCTGATCGTCATCGACTTCATCGACATGGAGGAGCGCAAGAACAACGCCGCCGTCGAGAAGCGCTTCAAGGACAAGCTCAAGACCGACCGGGCGCGCATCCAGGTCGGCCGCATCTCGGGCTTCGGTCTGCTGGAGATGAGCCGGCAGCGCCTGCGGCCGGGCATGCTGGAATCGACCACGCAGCCCTGTGCGCATTGCCACGGCACCGGGCTGATCCGGTCCGATGACAGCCTGGCGCTGACCATCCTGCGCGCCATCGAGGAAGAGGGCACCCGCAAACGCTCGCGCGAGGTGCTGGTCAAGGCGCCGGTCGCCGTCGCCAATTTCCTGATGAACGCCAAGCGCGAGCATATAGCGAATATCGAGGCCCGCTACGGCATGGCGGTGCGGGTCGAAGCCGATCCGGGGCTGATCTCGCCCGATTACGCCATCGAGAAGTTCAAGACCGCCACCCGCAACGTGCCCGAGGTGGCCTCGCCTGTGGTCTCGGTCGATGCCCGGCTGATGGCGCAGATCGACGACGAGGAGCCGGCCGAGGAAGACGAGGTTGAGGACGCCGCCGCCGAGGATCGTGCCGAGGACGGCCGGACCGAGGACGGTCGAGCCGAGAATGGCGAAGGCGATGCCAGCAAGCGCCGCCGCCGCCGTCGCCGCCGTCGCGGCGGCAAGAACGGCGACGGCGAAGGCCATCACGCCGAAGAGGCGGACGGCGAAACGGTCGCGGAAGAGGCCGCAGAAGGCTTGGCGCCCGAGCCGGTCGAGCCGGTCGCCGAGGAAGCCGCTGCCGGACAACCGGTCGCCGAGGAGGCCGCCGCGCCCCGCCGCCGTACGCGCACCCGGCGCCGCAAGGCCGAGGATGAGCCCGCCGCCGACAGCGCCCCGGAGATCGCCGTAGCCCAGCCGGTCGAGCCGAGCGTCACGGCTGCCGAAGGCGAGGCTGCTGTGGCCGAGACGGCGCAGGCGGTGGAACCCGAGGTCGAGGCGGCGGAAGCGCCTGCCGCCGAGGAGCCCGCTGCGGAAGCTGAAGCTCCGGCGCCGGAAGCCGAGGCAGAACAGCCGGCGCCGCAGCCGGAAACCGCCAATGAAGCCGAGGCTCCGGCCGCCAAGCCCGAGCCGGAACTAGCCGAGGAGGAGACTTCGGCACGGCCCAAGCGGCGCGGCTGGTGGTCGATGGGCTGATCTGTCGCAGCCTTCCCACAAAAGAGTGAGGGGCGCGGGGCTTTCCCGCGCCTTTTCCTTGCGCCAAGGTGCCGGACATGTTGGGAATCGAGCTTGCAGACGCCGCCTTCCTGCCCGCCGCGATGGTCGCGCTGCTGGCCGGGATCCTGTCCTTCCTGTCGCCCTGCGTGCTGCCGGTGGTGCCGCCCTATCTGGCTTACATGACCGGCATCGGCGTCGGCGGGCTGAAATCCGGCGAACGCAGCGCCGTGGTCCCGGCGCTGTTCTTCATCCTGGGACTTTCGACGGTCTTCCTGCTGATGGGCATGGCGGCCTCGGCCTTCGGGCGGCTGTTCCTGCAATGGCAGGACTGGCTGGCGCGCGGGGCAGGGGTGGTGGTGATCGTCATGGGCCTGCATTTCCTGCGCATCATCCGCATCCCCTTTCTGGATACCGAGGCGCGGCTGGATGCCGGTGACAAGGGCGGCTCGGCGCTGGGGGCCTATGTGCTGGGGCTGGCCTTCGCCTTTGGCTGGACGCCCTGCATCGGGCCGCAGCTGGGCATGATCCTGTCGCTGGCCGCCACCGGCGCCGAGGCCGGGCGCGGCGCGGCGCTGCTGGCGGTCTATGCGCTGGGGCTGGGCATTCCCTTCCTGCTGTCGGCGATCTTCATCAACCGGGCGATTCCCGTGATGAACCGCATCAAGCCGCATCTGCAGCTGATCGAGCGCATCATGGGGGGGCTGCTGGTCGTCGTCGGCCTGGCGCTGGTGACCGGCGCCTTCCCGGTCTTCGCCTATTGGCTGCTTGAGACCTTCCCCTGGCTGGCGGCGCTGGGCTAGTCCCAGTCCGGCGGCCGCTTTTCCAGGAAAGCCTGGATGCCTTCGGCCGTGTCGGGCCGCATCAGGTTCTCGCAGATCACTGCGCCGGTCGACGCATAGGCGTCGGCCAGCCCCATCCGCGCCTGGGCATGGAAGGCGCGCTTGCCCATGCGCACGGCGGCGGGCAGCTTGCCGGCGATGGTCGCGGCCAGCGCCATGGTTTCGGCCTCCAGCGTCTCGGGTGGGATGACGCGGTTGACCAGCCCCAGTTCGCGGGCCCGCGCGGCGTCGATGAACTCGCCGGTGACCAGCAGTTCAAAGGCGGCGCGCGGCGGGATGGCGCGGGACAGCGCCACCATCGGCGTCGAGCAGAACAACCCGATATTCACCCCGTTCACGCCGAAGCGCACGCCCTCGGCGGCGACGGCCATGTCGCAACTGGCGACCAGCTGGCAGCCGGCGGCGGTGGCGATGCCCTGCACCTCGGCGATGACCGGCTGGGGCAGGGCGGGCAGCTTCTGCATCAGCGCCGAGCAATGCGAGAACAACCGCTCATAGGCGGCGCGGCCGTCATCCGCGTCGTTGCGGGCGCCCTGGATCTCGCGCAGGTCGTGACCGGCGCAGAAGGCCTTGCCGCGTGCCGCCAGCACCAGCACCCGGACCCCGTCATCGGCGGCGATCTCGTCCAGCGCATCCGACAGCGCGTCGATCATCGCGGTGGACAGCGCGTTGTAATTATTCGGGCTGTTCAGGATCAGCCGCGCGACATGGCCCTGATCCTGGCGCAGCACCAGCGGCTGGGGGTCTCCGTCCTTCATCTCGTCCTCCCTGACGCCACGGCGCGGCTTGCCTTTGCCGGGCTTTGCCGTCCACTCTAGCCGCCGATGGGGCAGGGGGGAAGCATGGCATTGCAGATGGATCGCGAGGCGCTGAACATCTTTCTGGACCGGACGTTTCCGCAGGTGGCGGGACAGGTCCGGGTCCAGTCGCTGGACGAACGCCTGCTGATCTCGCGCCTGTCCGTCGATCACCAGCATCTGCGGCCCGGCGGCACCGTCAGCGGCCCGGCCATGTTCGCGCTGGCCGATGTGACGATCTATCTGGCCATCCTGGCCCGGATCGGCGAGGTGGCGCTGGCGGTGACCACCAATGCCTCGATCGACTTCATGCGCAAGCCCGAGGCGGGGCGCGACCTGCTGGCAGAGTGCCGGATCCTGAAACTGGGCCGGGTGCTGGCGGTGGGCGAGGTGCTGATCCATTCCGAAGGCGTCGAGGATCCGGTGGCGCGCTGCTCGATGACCTACTCGATTCCGCCGAAACGCTGATTTTCGCGGGGCTTGGTTTGCGGTATGATAATACCTAATTTTTAAGCCATTGTAATTTATTGCAGAATTGACGTGCAGCGCGCTTGACCTGCGCACGGCTTTCGCCGATATACCGCCATCTCGAATTACAGCCCCCAAAGGGACCGACAGATGAAAACCTATACCGCGAAACCGGCGGAGATCGAGAAGAAGTGGATCCTGATCGACGCCGAGGGCGTCGTTCTGGGCCGTCTTGCCTCGATCGTGGCGATGCGCCTGCGTGGCAAGCACAAGCCGACCTTCACCCCGCACATGGACATGGGCGACAACGTCATCATCATCAACGCCGACAAGGTGCAGATGACCGGCGACAAGCGCGACGCCAAGAAATACTACTGGCACACCGGCCATCCGGGCGGCATCAAGCACCGCACCGCCCGCCAGGTGCTGGAAGGCGCCCACCCCGAGCGGGTGGTGATCAAGGCCGTCGAACGCATGATCTCGCGCAACAAGCTGGGCAAGCAGCAGATGACCAATCTGCGCGTCTATGCCGGTGCCGAGCATCCGCACGAGGCCCAGCAGCCCGAAGTCCTGGACGTCAAGTCCATGAACGCCAAGAATACCCGGAGCGCGTAAGCCATGGCCGAAGACATCAAAACCCTCGACGATCTGAAATCGGTCGCGACGGCTGCTCCGGCGGCTGCCCCGGTTCGCGAGGCGCAGCGCGATTCGCTGGGCCGTTCCTATGCCACCGGCAAGCGCAAGGACGCGGTCGCCCGCGTCTGGGTCAAGCCGGGTTCGGGCAAGGTGGTCGTGAACGGCAAGGACATCGCCGAATACTTCGCCCGTCCGGTGCTGCAGATGATCCTGCGCCAGCCCTTCGACGTGGCCGGCGTCTCGGGCCAGTACGACGTCTATGCCACCGTTGCCGGCGGCGGCCTGTCGGGCCAGGCCGGTGCGGTCAAGCACGGCATCTCGAAGGCGCTGCAACTGCACGAGCCCAGTCTGCGCGCCGCGCTGAAGGCGGCCGGCTTCCTGACCCGCGACTCGCGTGTGGTCGAACGGAAGAAATACGGCAAGGCGAAAGCCCGCCGCTCCTTCCAGTTCTCGAAGCGCTGATCCGGCTTCCATGCGATGCAGAACGCGGCCCCCTGGGCCGCGTTTTTCGTTTCGGGGCCCGGCCACGTGATCTGAGGCGACGATTCCGGGGCCGACTCGGCGGCGAAACCGGGCTGAGGCGCGACTCGGGGGCGGTGACTCGCCTTGGGTTTCGGCAGGGCAGGCAGCATCTGCCCGAATCTGCGACAGAAAAATGACAGGAAATCATTGCTTTGAGATTTTTCTGCCAAGCCGGGCATTTTTCCGCTTGCAAGCCGCGCTCGCAGATCCTAGATACCCCTTCACCGACGCAGCGAGACGCTACGACGGACGGACAAGGCGGCGCCACGGCGATGCAGGGTTCGGAAATCTGGGACTTGATGGCTTAGACCTCGCCATTTAATGGTGGCGAAGTTTGGGTTGTTTTGTTTCCTCTGCTTTTTGACATTGCTGTATATTTGAAGGGATATGCGGGCGGTCTGGT